>JAOZSV010000242.1 GCA_029939505.1 Thiotrichaceae bacterium
AAGGTTTCAATCGCCCGGCTTCCAAATACTCATGCATAATATTGAGCAACCAAGCAGCATAAGAACCTGTTACCAGCATGGGAGCCATTTTGGATTCCGAAAGGGAATGATAACTACCCGGTAATGATTCATCGGGTTTTCCTTCGCATTTTTCATTTCGATAAACAGACTGAGTAATATACTGAAATTCGTCTAAAATCACTAAAAAACGTTTTTCATAAACCGCCGCAAAACGATGTGGAGCGGAGCAAGCAGTTTTCCACATTAAATCGTGATTACCACCGACTTTTCGATTTTGAATGAGAAATTCAATATCTCTCACCAAGGGCTTAATTGCGTTTGCTAAACCGTATTCTTTTATTTCTTCTAAAGATAAAGGTGTTTTAACTAAGTCAGAATCCCGTTGAAGAAAAGAAATATATTGGGAAGCAAAGGCTTGATAATAATCAATTGCCAGATTGGGATACCAAATTTTACTTTCCTCAAAGGAAAAATAAAATGGAATCACTGCCCCATTTTCACTCCAAAGTTGATTAAAAATCCGTTGCACAATGGCTGTCTTGCCACTTTTGCGCCGCGCTAAAATCACCCGGGATTTTGACAGGCGTTTGGGAATATTTGAAAGCCATTTATTTAGGAGGCGAAACTCTTTTTCGCGCCCAACAAATAAATCCGGCTCGCCAATTTTTTCTGATAAGGGATACTGTATGTTATTTTTCATTTGCAAAAATCGTATTTAAGTTAAGTAGGTCGGGTTAGATTTTTTTTGCGCTGTAAGCCGACACAAGGCGATTTCTCGTTCCCACGCAGGCGCGTGGGAACGAGAAAATCAAACACTTCCAAATCTAAAGGTTTGGACTCCAAGACTTAGGAACAGTCACAAAATAACTTGGACATTTAGAAACCAAGTTTCTTGAAGAAACTTGGTTTCTCATCATTAAACGGGAAGTTATTTCGTAACCATTCCTTAATGGCATTGACGTGTTCGCCCTGCTATAATTTAATGGCATTGACGCAGGAGCGTTGGAACGAGAAAAAAGGTATCTTATTAAAATTTGGTGATCGTTATGTAGAGTGGGTAGAGCGAACGCTCCACCCACCATTTTTCAAAACAGTGGGTTTCCACTTTGTTCCTTTCGAGGATACGTTTTTTCTTTAAAAAAACTTTAACCTCGAAACCACCCTACATTAAGAGATCAAATTTTGATAGGATACATTTCAAGGCACTGAGTAGTTACTTTTTTTTAAAACGATTGATTTAATTCACCATTTACCATTTACCATTTACCATTTACCATTCACCATTTACCATTAACGAAAAATGTTCACTCTATTACAAAAAAGTTATCGAATACTCGCTCCCTTTTATGACGGCGTTGTTGATTTTCCAACCCGTGCGGCACGACAGCGAAGTCTCTCTCAATTAGGCGATGTTCATGGAATGAAAATTTTATTATGCGGGGTAGGCACAGGGCTGGATATTCCTTACTTGCCCCCAGGCGCGTTTTATACGGGCATTGATTTCCTTCCTCAAATGTTAAGGCGGGCTAAACGGCGCATCACAACACAAGATATTACGCTACATTTAGGTGATGTGATGCAATTACCTTATCCTGATCAATACTTTGATGTGGTCATTATGCACCTGATTTTGACAGTGGCTCCTTTTCCACAACGCGCCTTAGACGAAGCCAACCGTGTACTGATTTCTCATGGTAAGCTATTGATTTTTGATAAATTTTTAAAACCAGCGCAATTTGCTCCAGTGCGCCGTTTAGTCAGCCCATTAACCGCTCAGTTTGCGACAAATACGAATGTGGTGTTTGAAGAATTAAACCATTCTGGGTTGAGAGTCGTGAGTGATACACCTGCTTTAGCGTTGGGCTGGTTTAGACTGATCTTATTGCGTAAATAATATGTAAGGAATGAGAGTAATACCCGAAATTAAACCTGTCAGGTTTGGCGGTTAAAATAATGATTAAACTTGATGATCAAGTTTTCTCGTTATCCCAAACAATAACTACAAGGATTGTTTATAAGAAAGGATTGGCTCAATCCCTGAGACAATCCTTGTCGTTAGTTAGCGTTTTTTAATCCATTCGAGGTTTTCGTTTTTTGAAGTTCCACCGATTTCATCGGTGGAATTGAGGTGGGTTTCAAATTGGAAAAAACCTGCGTCACATCAGTAAATAATCCTTGTAGTTATTGTTGTCAGACGAAAAACTTGATCATCGAGTTAAATCTTCATTCAGCCACATATTGCAGCAAGCTACTATAATTCCTATCGCCTGGCCATTTGGCATAAATGCTGAACTTGCCTTTTCCAATGGTCACATTTCCTTCAAATAATTCTCCTTGTTTTTTGAGAGGATGCCATTTATTCTCAATAAGAACGGCTACTTTATCAGCCGCTTCTATCGCCAATTTAAATTTTTGTGTTGTACCGGCTTTTAAATGAGCCTGCATGGGGGTATAAAGATAGCCCTTTTTTTCCTTGAATGGCACGAAGGTTTTTGGAAAGCCAATATGGCCAGACAAGCCCTGATTCACTTTAACGGTGTAATCCAAGGCTTGTTGATAGTCTTCCTCATTGTGGTGTTTTGCGAATAGCCTGAGAATGTAGTTCCCAGGGCGAGGGTAAACGGCATGAATTTCATACTTTTCTCCCTTCTTCTGAACGAATGTGAACGATTTATCTAATCGCTTCTGATCCTGATACAGTATTGCGCTCATTAAAACATTTTCAGGTGCGAGTATGGTCACCATGACTTCTTGTTCTGTTTCAATAAAGCGTTGAGGGTGGCTATCCACTTTTAAACCGGTATCAAAAAATATTTGTTCTGGAGAAACCGCTTTTTCTTCTGTGGTTATGCTTTGGCTGGCTATAATTCTATAGTCAAGTGCCCAACGGTACGCGCCTTTTTCATTTTCCTGTTTGGTAAATAGTCTTAATGTATATTTACCAGGGCGAGGAAAAGTCGTTAGGATTTCATATTGTCCAACCCTTTTGCGGATAGAAATATGTGATTCGTCAACTTCATTGTGATTAAGTAATAATTGTCCCATGAGTGCCGCTTTTTTTGGTGCGCGTAGGGTAATCATGACTTTTTTTTGTGTTTTAATCGTGCCTTGCGGGTGGCTGCCCACGAGTAATCCCGTTCTAAAAAATGCGGGTCTCAGATAAACCTGCCTATCATAGTCTGCTTTTGAAATGGGCGGTTGTTGCAATTGCCATTGGGTTTGTTTCGGGAAATGATCATAAATGAATTGTTCTGGTGGCGTTAAAAAATAATGATCTTGAAATAGGCGGATAAAACGCTTTTTCTTTTCATCCAAATAGCCAGCACCCCAAGTTGTGTCTATGAGTTGCCATTGTCCATCAATTTTGACGGCATTCCAGGCGTGATTAATGGAATCATTTCCATCCACTGCATAACTATAACCCTTTGAATATCCTGAAATTGTTTCAACTTCAAGGCCAGCAAGTTGCCCTAATCGCTTAAATAGTCCAGCATAGCCTTCGCACACAGCGCGACGATTTCTGAGTACGCCATCAGGGCTTGAATCGCCCGTTTTTCCCCTGAAAAACCCTTCATCATTGTAGGCGATGTTATGTGTTATCCAACGATAAATGGCGCGTACTTTTTCTCGATCATTTTTTGCGGGTTCTATGAGGTAAGCCGCAAGGGTTTGTGATGAATGTTCAAGATGCTTTGGCGATCTGAGGGCGTGTTTGTCAATCTGTTCATAACCCGGTTTTGAAATAAATGCTTTTTCCTGTAGCGCGTCTGGTACAACGCTCGTTAGTTGACAGCCGGAAAGGAAAGTAGCGGCGATGAAGCCTTGAATGATTTTCTTCATAATTTTATGCGATTTATTATAAAAAATGTTTTAAATCAAATGATTATAAATATTTACAGGTGAGTTTATGGAGTCCAACGCTGAAGCGTTGGACGGAAAAATACGCCCAAAGCTGAAGCGTTGAACTCCTGAATGCCCAAAGCTGAAGCGTTGGACTCCAAATTCTAAAGCGTTGAACGGAAAAAAGTATTAAAACTTATGCTTCAGTACTTATACTCAGCACGGGAATAAACTTTTTTAATGAGGAAGGTGGGCAGTAAAAGATTGCCCACCCGAATTACTGGCTTGGATGGAGATATTCTCGTTAGCCGCTGCAAAACTGATCACATTGCTGTAAATATTGACCGTCGTGATGTCAAGCCCTAACACGGCGGTTTCTGGTTCGCTAACGGTTAAGTGGGTTAGCGTGATCGTGAAGGCTCTACCCGTCGTTGCGCCACTGAGAAGAGGCACCGTGATGGTTTTATCCGCACGTTCACCGTTTTCCCAAGTCAAGGTCCCGCTAGTCGTTTGGTAATCTTGATTGGCAATCGCGCTTCCATTGGCTGTCGCATAATCAACCGATATACTTCCTTCCCGTCTGCTCCGACTGACTATAAGAGTGGCTTCTCCGGTTTTCGTAGAGACATTCTCCGTTTTAGTGATAAAACCGATGACATTATCAAAATCCGTATAAGTCGTAATACCACCCGGATCAACAATACGCCCATCAACGCCAGTGTTGTCACCTAATTCGCCATCTTTGAGATGATATTGAGCGGTGACTACCGTTTTGCCGCCTATCGTCGCCGTTCCAAAAGTGACATTGGGCATGGTGTACCAGCCGATTGTACTTATATCGCCCGGCGTAGTAGGACCAAATTTTTGGAACGAGGGATTATAGATAGTCTCCAAGCCATGATAATAAATCGTAATATCGGTTTCAGAGCCTTCTATCTCAAAATAAACGACACCTTGTGGGAAGTCGATTGAGTCATCAAAAAGGGCTTGGTTTTCCGCTAAATCAGTATAAATCTCAGTGAGATTAACGCCTTCATCAACCGTTATGGTGATGTATTCACCGGAAACGGAATCTGGCATAGAGACAACATGAGGTTGGTCAACATCTTGGAAACCATCATCGTTGCCATCACCCTCATTGGGAATGTTTGGGTCTGGAATAAAGTTGGCGATACAGGTTTTTTCACTGCTCATCTCTACATGACCTTGATCATCACAATCGCCAGACCAGCCTTCTAATACCCATTCTATTTCTGGTTCGGCAATTAGAGTGGTGGTTGCGTCGAGTGCCATGACTTCTTGACAATTTTCCTGACATTCTTGGGTTGCCGTTGTGACTTTGCCTTTGCCAGTGACGACATCAATATTCAAAGGATAACCTTCGATAAAGGTGGCTGTACAGGATTTATCACTGTCCATCGTCACTGTACCGTTTTTATCACAATCTCCGCCCCAGTTAGCTAATAGCCAATCTCCTTCTGAAGTGGTTGTCAAATTGATTGTTTCGCCGTCTAGGTGATTTTGGGTACAGCCTGTACCACAGTCATCGACTTTGCCTTGACCTTCAACAGTAATGGTTAAAGAATGCTGTTGTCGAAAGGTGGCAGTACAGGATTTATCATTATCTATCATCACCGTACCATTGCTGTGACAATCACCAGTCCAACCCTCGAATATCCAGTTGGCTTCTGGCGTTGCGGTTAAGGTCATTTCTGATTGAGATAAAAATTCATGTTCGCAATCATTGCCGCAGTTGATGCCGTAGGAGGCCGTTATGGTTCCATTGCCGATTTTGTTTACCGTCAGTTCGTGGTATATACTTGGACACGTTTGTGTTTTCACACTGGCCGTTGCTACTGTGGAATCACCAATCGCATTTGTGGCTTTGACAGAATAACTGTAGGTCGTGCCACAGGATAAACCGCTGTCACTATAGCCAATCGCCTCGGCAGCAGTGGTTGTGATTAGAACCCCATTTCGTTCTACTTTGAAGCCCGTTTCATCATTGCTATTATCAGTCCAAGAGAGATTGATTTGGGTTTCAGAAGCCGCACTGCCACTTAAACTCGTGGGCGCATTCAGTATCTTATATCCGACTTTGTAAGCTTGAGGACTGGCATTTTGAAAATGAATCCAACCGGCATTTTCGGACCAAGCATAACCGTCAAATTCACCAGTGGTTGCATTGATGGTGACTGGGGTATGGCTGTGATCGAATTTAATCCAACCTGCATTACTATTCCAAGCATAGCCAGAGAGGTTGCCAGAGCTATCTCTGTTGATACCATAGTCAGTCTGAGAGGTGTTGGCATAAGTATGCGTACCACCGCTGGTATGAGTTCCGAGCCGAATCCAACCGATGTTTTCTGACCACGCATAGCCTTCTAGGTGGTCGTTATAGACAGTTACACCGCCATGAGTTGCGTTGAAATTGACCCAACCGCTGTTGCTGTTCCAAGCATATTTGTCGGTGCTGCTGATATTGCTGGTCGCAAAAACTTCCAGCATAAGTAGGCTAGATAGCATAATGCTACCAATTAGCCTGATCAGGTTTAGATAAGTCATAATTTATTTCCTCTCATAATTATTTGTAGGTAGTGAAATAAATCCACCACAATCTTATACTTGATGATCAAGTTTTTTCGTTATCCCAATAACTACAAGGGTTGTATATAAGAAAGGATTGGATCGATGCTCGTTTTTAATCCCTTCGCTGAGACAATCCTTGTCATGCGAATTAAGAGTTGAATTTTAACTACTCAGCGGTTAGCCTTGAAATCAATTTCAAGGCTAAAAGCTAAAGTCTGCTAAAGCAGACTAAAAGAAGACTGAGTGGTTTAGCTGAGCCTGCTTTAGCTTTTCGCCAAGCGTTTTAACTCTTGAACCTTTGTACAGGAGATTTTTTTTATCATTTCTGAGTAGGGTGGGTAGAGCGATAGCGAAACCCACCAAAAATGGTGCCACTTCGTTCCTACCCACCCTACATTTTACGGAACAATTTTGATAAAAGACGGAAAATCAATTAGTTATAGAAAATTGTCCTGTACAGAGCTCTTGAACCTATCCCGCCCTATTCGTTTTTAATTTTAGAATTCGAGGCTAAAGTTTTTTCTTTAAAAAAACTTTA
>JAOZSV010000243.1 GCA_029939505.1 Thiotrichaceae bacterium
CCCTGAATGTAGGTGGTGCAACCTTGCACTCATTTTTTAGATTGCCACCCCGCCCAATTCATCCTGATGAAATTAAAACTCTACGCTCAAAAGCGAAGCGTAAGTTATATCAAAAAATTGAAACGGAAGCAATCAGTTCCGTTAAACTCACAGCCGATAAAATGCTCAATCCAAAGGGCTTGACAAGTTGTTGTCGCGCCGTTATAAGGATAGCTATTTAGGGCAATTGTTCATTTGCTATTTGTAAAACTCGTTGGTATAGTTTTGAACTGATTCTAAAACCAGCTTGTTTTATCAAATCATCCATTATGGGTTTAATAGCATTGATAAGTTGATTATTTTTGGCTTCAATCAAAATACCTAAAATCCCGGTGAATTTTATGCCCAAATTTGAGGCAACTTGCCGTCCTTTACGTTCATCTAACAGTAATAAATCGGGTTTCATTTCAAGTGCAAGTACAATTGCTTCTGCTTCACCTATATCCACATCAATTTGTAACAGCGTAACCATTTGTTGGTTAGATATTTGCTCAACTTTGAACCAATCATAAGTTTTGACTTCCATAGCACCAGGTTGCCCCACACCAGCAATCACAATTTCATCATAAACGGCTGGGGGAATAATAACTTCACCATATAATTGTTTTAATAAATGGAGTTGTCCAATATTGGCCAGATTAATTAGCGGTGAAGTATTACTAACAACTATCATCTATTTGATTCGCCCCATTTCACGCAAAGTGTTCAAGTCGCTTTCAAATTCCGTTACATCATAGTGAACTGGAATTTGACGGCTACCCAACAATAATTGAAATTGCCATTGATTCATTCGAGCTAGTTTGCTTGCTTGTCCCATTGAAAGTTTTTCTTTTTGATACAATAAAATGGCAATTTCTTGTAATAGTTCTTCTTCAGTCATGCGAGTAGAATAAACAAGATTATCAGGTATAACAACACTCATAATGATTCCTTATGGTTTTCCATTTTTTTAAAATATTTTTATCGCACCACTTTTCCCACATTTTTCGATATTCCAATTCTAGGTGACGAGTAAAATCGGCACCATCCATTAAGGGCGATGCTTGCATTTTATCACGCATTTCAGTTCGCATTTTTTGCAAATATTGGGTATTATTTGCTAATTTTACACAAATATCTATATATTCTTCAGGGCTTGAAGCAATCAGTTCCGTTAAACTCATTGCCGATAAAATGCTCAATCCAGCCCGAGCAACATGGGTTTCTCCCACTAATGTCACTACTGGTACGCCCATCCAAAGGGCTTGACAAGTTGTCGTCGCGCCGTTATAGGGATAGCTGTCTAGGGCAATATCTATTTGATTATAGGTGCTAAATGTTTTTTCGGTGGAAGGAATATCACCGATTTCCAGTCGATTAGATTTTATACCTAAATTGGCGAAAGTCTTTTCAAGCGATTGTTGTGTTTCCAAATCATGAAGACTGTGATTCATAATAACCAGTTTAGCATCTGGAAGGCTTTGCAATATTTTAGCCCATAAAACAAAAGTTTCACGGTTTAATTTGGCATAGTTATTAAAACAGCAAAAAGTGATGTACCCATTTTTAAGTGCAGGGCATTCATTGACGGCTGTACGTTCTATCAAGGGTTCAAAACAATAATAACTGGCAGGCATTCGCATTGGTATTTCTGAATGAGAGGCTTCTGCAATTCCTTCGGGATCAACATAATTATCAGTTATATGGTAGTCAATGGCGGTTAAGCCGGTTGTATTGGGATAACCAATATAGGTTGCTTGAATAGGTGCCGGTTTTCTAGCAAAAGTGAGTAGCCGATTGCCACCGATATGCCCGGAAAGATCAACCAAAATATCTATTTGATCTTGTCTGATTTTATCTGCTAACGCTTCATCCGATAATTCGACACAGGGCAGCCAATGTTCACTGTATTGTCGTAATTGTTCAGTAATGTGATCGACTTGCGTATGATTATAATAGCAGACAATTTCAAATTGCTCATGGTTATGATGGGCGAAAATTGGCTTCATAAAAAAAGCCACAGAATGTTTTCTTAAATCAGCCGAAACATACCCAATTTTTAACTTCCGATGTGGATTATTATTATTGAGGTGCGGCTTAATAGCGGAAGATAAAGGCACGGCATGTTCTTCATTAAACCGTTGATGTTCCAAAAATAGGGCAGCTCGATCATATTGAGGCGAATAATTTAATGTGAATACGAGGTTGCAATGGACTTTCCAATTAGTGGGTTTTAACGCCAACGCTTTTTTGTAATGCGCAATACTTTCATTAATCATACCCTTTTCTTTTAAAGTTCCACCTAAGCTACTGTGTGCAAGAACATTATTAGGCTCTAAAGCCAAAGCGCGTTGGTAACAAGCGATGGCTTCCGTCAATTTATTTTGCTCATCAAGCGAATGAGCGAGAGAAGTATGAGCTTCAACATCATTTGGATTTAAAGATAGAACAGCTTTAAAACAAGTTTCTGCATCTTTAAATTGTTTTTGATCTTTAAACGTGACACCCAAATTATTATAAGCATCAAGATAATTGGGATTTAAAGCGATAGCTTGCTGAAAAGAAGCAACGGCTTCAACGATTTGCCCTTGTTTTTTTAATGCCACACCTAAATTATTATGCGCCTCCGCATAATTCGGATTTAAGGCGATTGCTTTTTGATAGCTAATGATGGCTTCGCTAATTTTATCTTGCCCACTGAGGGCATTACCTAAATTATTATAGGCATCGGCATAATGAGGGGTAATAGACAACGCTTTCTGATAACAAGTAATCGCTTCGGCAAATTGTTCTTCCCCGTTAAGTATAATACCCAAGTTGTAATAGGCTTGAGCAAAATCCTTTTTTTCAGCAATGGCTTTTTCAAAACAGGCTTTTGCTTGCGCCAATTTGCCCTGTTGCCCAAAAATAATTCCTAAATCATTTTGCATTTCAGCATGATTTGGATTAAATGAAAGGGCGCGTTGGAAATAGGTTATTGCTTCAGCAAATTTTCCCTGATTACTGAAAGCAGAACCGAGTTGCCTATAAAAATCCAAGGCACTTTTATTTTTGGGTTGCTTTTGCAATGCTTGATGGTACAAGGCTTCTGCTTTTTGCCACTCCCTGGCTTTTTGATGTTGTTGAGCTTGTTGAAGGATCCTAGAAATTTTTAAGCCCTGGGCTTTAGCCATGACATTTTTATGTTTGGTAATAGCGGATTTTTTTCGTGATTTTTTTGGCATATTTTTTTCAGTCAGGGCGAACACACAGGTTCGCCCCTACAAATTGTCAAAATTATGTTGTTCCACATAAATATTTTAACATTTTTGAGGGTAGAAATCTGATTTTTTTCAAAAAATCGGATTTCTTGAGCCTGTTATTTACCTTTACAGGCAATTCCATTAAGTCACCATCATCATAATAGGTTAGTGCTTTTAAAGTTATAGCGTAGGTTGGGTTAGCTTATTTCGCTTAGCGAAATAACGTAACCCAACATTTATCACGCTTTGTTGGGTTACTTTGCTTCGCAAAAAAATCTAACCCAACCTACTAACTTTTGAGCCAAACCTGGCAGGTTTAATTTCGGGTTTTATTGAATTCTCATTCCTTATTAGTTTGTAAAGACAAACTGACATCTTTTAAGATAATAATATAACTTCACAATGAACACTATTGAAGAAACGGTTCTGACTTCACGCTAATATTAAACTGATTATTTTAGGGCGCATTCCCATTTTCCGGGTTAAGTACAACGGATTAAAGAAATCAACGGATTTTACCCGGCGGTAAGGATTTGAGTCCGGAACGGATTTTAAGCTTCTCAATACCATCCAGTTCTAAGTGGATAAGTTCAAAAAAGTACCTCGTCTTTAATCCGTTGATTTCTTTAATCCGTTGTACTTACCGTGAAAATGGGAATGCACCCATATTTTTAGTTTGAATTATATCACATTGTGTGATCATGTTATTGTCTGCCTGAATATTATAGACAATTCTTGTAGTTTTCGTTAAAAGTTAACGGAGAAATGCGTCCATTATCATAAAATTATTTTTTGTATCCTTGTTGCTTCCCCCCCCATCATAAATAAATTGTGTTGACTCTGTTGAAAATAGTGGCGTTATTAAAGGATGATTGCCCCATATTTTTGTTTGATTAGAATCATAATAAGTCATATCAGCTGCAAAGTATATTCTTTTAAAAAGTGGTGAAAGCCAGAGTGCCACACTTGCAATTCCGGCACCATGATAAAAACTCCAATCCATATAACGATTTGAAATTGCCCTCAAATTGGTTGCAACTAAAATAAGATTTAATCCAAAAGCTTGAGCAAATTGTAACCCATCTAAAAATGACTCACGATAACTTCACAATGAACACTATTGAAGAAACGGTTCTGACTTCACGCTAATATTAAACTGATTATTTTCAGTTTGAACTATATCGCATTGTGTGATCATATTATTGTCTGCCGGAAAAAGGGCTTGTTTTCTTTCTATGAATACCGTGAATAATTGTTCTAACAATATTGCCGCCTGACGATTTTTGGGATCTTCAATCACTTCCTTCAGTAGGGCATAGTTTCGAGTTATGGCATAATTCCAAGCTATTTTAGCTAAAATAATCAGCGTTTTGGCTTCAACCTTGTTTTTAAAGGGCGTTTCCGTTTTCACAATTTCAATCAATTTTTCTGATAAATTCAAATGACGAGATAAGGGTTGAGTATTGCTATAGTGAAAAGTCACATTCGCGTATTTATCCTTCATTGAAAAGTCAAATACCGCCGCATTCTTCCAATAGCTATTCGGTGAAAAATTGACTTGTTTACCCAGTTTAGCAGCAACAATCGCGACATGCAAGCGGTTAGTATTAACCACTTCATAATGGGAAACCTGTTCAATAAATGCGTTGCCAATCCGGTGATAATAATTTTTAATTGACTCATCCGGTTTCTTCGGGAATTTTTGGGGTATGGTTTGGGAAATATCCACATTATCTGTTGGGATATTATGCCCTGTCTTTTCAATATCTATCCTGAACAGATTACCCACTTTCTGATGGATTTTTCCCCTATCAGGAGGCGAATAGGAAAAGGCTAAATCATCACACAAGTAAACATTTTCCTTATTAGAATAAAGACTAATCACATGATCATAAGACGGAATATCGCGACAAAGTATTTCAACTTTATCCGGTAAATGATGTAGTAAACGATAATGCCCTTGTATAGTATGCGGCAGAATAACGAGTTTGTCACATCGCTTTAAAACTTGGCTGATTATTTTATCTGCATCATAGTAATAATGCACCAAATTGCCACCACCACCATAAAACACAATACCACCATCAATTTGATTGATTTCTTCATCAGAAGATAAGGTGATATATTGGATATTGTGTTTATCCAAAAGCGCATAAGTCGCAACCGCTATAACGGCATCTCCACCATTACCAGGATTGGGAATATAGTATATTTTTGTGTTATCAAACGGCTTGAGATAATCATCAATATCAATGCGTTGATCTTGTAGTGAAGGTGAAATACTTTGCGGTGGAGAATTTTCCCCATTATCATCCGAAATAGCTTGGTACATTATATTCAGTAATTCACGATCAGCCACACCCATTTCTTCAGCAATTTCAAAATTTGCACGTATCACCTGTTTCAGAAAACCAAACTCAGAGTTTTTTAGCGAATTAGCCAGTTTTTTGGTATCTATAGCACAGTTAAAAGTTTTGCACTTTGCAAGAGAACCAATTAGCTGAAGACTTGCCATTGTCCAAAGACACTTTACACATTGCCCACAATTATAATTATTATTTGGATTCTCATAACAAACACGAAGTGTGTTCATAGCAATTTCATCGTTTGAAATCGCCTTAATTTTTTCGATTCTATGCGCCTCACAGCCATCATAAATAATTTCAACAAAATTAGTTGAAAATAGGGGATTAAGAAGTGGATGTGATCCCCATGGAAATATAAAAGCATAAGGAATATCCGATGGAATATAGACTTCCGAACAATGCTTAGACAAAATTATACCAACAGAAGCTAATGCAGCACCATGATAAATTTCCCCCCAATCTCCAAAAGCATTAGACAAATATCTCAGATTAGTTTCCACTTCAACCAGATTTTTTTCTAATTGAGTGGCTGCTTGTTGTAGTGACTGCGAAACTTGATGTCTCAGTGGTAAATTATTTAATGGTATATCAAATCCATGGACAAAAATGAGTTCTTCAATTTCATGTATATGTTGTCTAACCGTATAAAATGAATCAACTCCGCCTGAAAAAAAAGAACCCACAGTTCGTTGATCCGTTTCCTTTTCACGAAAATAGGCAATTGGATCCCACGCTAATACCTCATCAACCTCTATATCAATAATAGATAAACTGCGATCAAAACTGTGATAAATTTCCTGAATCTTATAGCTATTGTGAAGCAATTTTTCAGACACTTGCCCCCTAACCACCAGTTTTTCCCCAAGACGCATCGCGGGAATAATCGCAATTGCTAAAAAAGCATCTGCTGGCATTGGACACATTTTGCCCTGCCAACGAAACCAGATTGGATAAATTTTATTGTTAGCAATAATGTTTGCACGCACTTCCATGCGATCATCGTTTGCTGAGGTTTCTATGTTTTCAATGAGAACCATAATTTTATTCAAATATTTGGCAATATGTTTTTATGTAATGACAAGATAATATCACAAAAATCAATCAGATCATCCAAACCCGTTTCAATCACTGCAACGACTATATCAATATTAATTCGTTGATATTCATGAACAACCATATTGCGAAATCCTATCATTTTTTGTAAGTTCTCCGCCAATGGTAAAGAAATGATTTGTTTTGCCGCTAAAAGTCGAAAAACGTCTTTACTTTCATTAGGAATACCCATTTTACGAATTCTAATAATATGACTGCTCTCGCCCTTGCAACACAACGCTGAATACTTTGGACTTTATTAATTA
>JAOZSV010000244.1 GCA_029939505.1 Thiotrichaceae bacterium
TTCGTCAAATACAAACCTCTGAGGTTTTGGAAACCTCAGAGGTTTTTTCGTCAAACACAAACCTCTGAGGTTTTGGAAACCTCAGAGGTTTTTCGTCAAACACAAACCTCTGAGGTTTTTCGTCAAACACAAACCTCTGAGGTTTTGGAAACCTCTGAGGTTTTTCTTTTTTAATGAGGAAGCCGTTGCACGAAAAGGACTGTGCAACGGCCTACTAAAACTGTATTACTTGTTAATGATTTTTTTAATTTTTTGGTTAATTGTTCAAAAAAATAGGCTCAAATTTTGCTCAATAAAATGATGTAATTTGCGGATGAGATTTTTGATCCAAATTTTCGACATTGAGATTCTTCTTTAGCAGATGTTAGTAAGCTATTGGATGGGCTTTTTTGAAAACCACGAACACATATATCGCTTTGAAATAAAATTTATTTTTAATAAACTTAAACAAATCAATAACTTAAAAAGTAATCAATGCAAATTAAAAAAATTATTTTTATAACAACAATGATTCTAGCGGCGAGTTTAGGCAGTGCTAAAGCTTATATCGATCATCAATTAGGGGTTGAATTAAATCGATCGCTAAAATCAATAGCAAAACGGGTGACAATAGACTATTCCGAAGTCAGTACTTCATTGCTCGGCTCGGCTTATATCCGCAAGATGCACTTATCTATGCCAGGCTATGCCCCCGTGTTGATAGATACGATAACGCTTTATAAAGCATATCAATTTTATAATCCAAAGAAATTACCTCAACAGATTTCAATTGCTATACAAGGTGTACAATTTCCAATCAGCGATACAGCAACACCTGCACCTATACTTGTCTCAGCCCTTGGATATGCGCCCTATTATTTTACGCTCAAAGAATTGCGTCATTTAGGTTATGCTCGTATTAATGCAAATATAGACATTGAATTGAAACATGGCGAGAAAAAAATCTCTTTGTGGGGAGCGATAAATGGGCGAGCTTGGGGTGAATTAACGCTATCAACTGATTTAACTAATAGTCTTGTTATAACATCGTTGCTCACCCAACCGATACAATTAACGGCGTTAACGTTCAGTTATACTGAACGTGGACTTTTCAATCGACTATTCACAATGTTGGCACAACGTAATAAAATGACTGTTGCTCATTTAAAACAAAGCCTAATAAACAAACTTAAAGGCGATTTAAGCCAAATCACATTGGATGCGAGTATATTAAGCAGTTTACAGCAATTTATCCAAACACCTGATAAACTGACAATCCTTATGCAACCCAATTCACCAATTACAATAAATACACTCTTGTTGACTTCTCCAAAACATTTGGGCTTGAAAATGACGACAAGAAATTCCAATTAGATTAATTAGAGGCTTTATTCAGACATTGGAATGGGAACAAAGTAGGAAAGTTCGCGCAGTTATGATTTCGCTGGATAACCAATTTCATTTAACAAATCGGCGATTTTTGTCCAAGTAATCTCATTCCATTCAATCGTTACTTCCTTATTTTCTTTATCCGCCTTGACAGAAGTGATTCCTTCTAATTCGCCAACTTCTCGCTCAATAGTGCTGGTACAATGCCCACAATTAATATTAGGGATTTTTACTGTTTTGCTTGCCATTTGACTGACCTTTTGTTCAGAGACAAAATTAAATTGAAATGAATAGATATACAATGATATATTATTAATGTTCTCCAAAGCGAAAGCGTTGTGCTTTTAATTGGAGTACATTCGATTCGAGGTTAAAGTTTTTTTTACTGAAAAAACTTTAACCTCGACTCTCGAATGCTTTAGCTTTGAACCTTGGAGTACAACGTTTTAAGACTGAGTAATTAAAAAATTAATTATATTAAAAAACCTTATTGACTTCAATTCAAAGGAAAAAAAGAGATAATGGCACGTCTTACCGTAGAAGATTGTTTAGAAGAAATTGATAACCGTTTTAATCTCGTCTTACTTGCTAGCAAACGCGCCCGTCAACTGGCAAAGGGTGCTACCCCTTTAGTGTCCAACAATAAGAATGATAAAGTAACAGTCATCGCTTTGCGAGAAATCGCGGCTGGCGTAGTCACACCTGCTAATTTTGATAAATTGACGACTTAATTAAACCCCAAAAAAAACCAAGTTGAAATACTTGGTTTATCATATTATTATTAATAGCCATGTTTTTTGCACTAGGCCCTCCTCCTCCCCGACTATTCATGAGTGATCTGTGTGATCTACTTGAAACCTATCTTGAAGCTCAACAGGTCAGTGAAATTTATCGTGCCTATTTATTCAGTGCCGAAGCTCACGATGGTCAAAAACGGAAATCGGGTGAACCTTATATTTTTCATCCTATTGCAGTAGCCTACATCTTGGCTCAAATGCAGATGGATATTCAAACGCTATGCGCTGCCCTTTTACACGATATCATTGAAGATACAAATATTACCAAGGAAAAACTCGCCAGCGAGTTTGGAAAACAGGTTGCAGAATTAGTTGATGGAGTCAGCAAATTATCCTCAATACAATTTGAAACTCGCGAACAAGCACAAGCCGCCAGTTTTCAAAAAATGCTTATTGCTATGAACCACGATATTCGTGTGATCATTGTCAAACTGGCTGATCGCCTTCATAATATACGGACGATAGGGGCGATGGCTCTCGCTTCACAGCGACGTATTGCTCGCGAAACTTTGGAAATCTATGCACCCATTGCTAATCGCCTTGGCATGAATGCCGTGCGTGTTGAACTACAAGAACGGAGCTTTGCGACACTCCATCCCTTACGCTATAGAATATTAGCGCAGGAAATGCAAAAACTCTATAGTAAACGTACTAAAATATCTCACAGTATTCAAAGTACGATTGAGCCGCGTCTAAAGCAATCTTGTATTGAAGCCAATATCGTCAAGCGGGAAAAACATTGTTATGTTCTCCACGAAAACATGCGCGATAAAAAAAAGGCGAATTCTGTAGATAAGAGAAAAACTTTTTTTCAAGTCACCAATTCTTATGCGTTACGGATTATTGTCAATAGCGTCGATGACTGTTATCGTGTGCTTGGGGTTGTGCATACGCTCTATAAACCAATATGTGAACACTTTAAGGATTATATCGCTATTCATAAAGTGAACGGTTATCAATCTTTACATACGACATTATTTAGTACTCATGGACTATTGATTGATATTCAAATCCGCACGATGGCTATGCACCAAATAGCGGAAAATGGTATTACAGCACATAGCATCTCTCAATTCGACAACGAAATGGATTGTCCACATGAGGCAACCAATTATGTTGCCCGTAAACGTACACAGGAATGGTTACACGGTTTACTTGAAATACAACAAAGTGCGAGTGATTCGTTAGAGTTTTTAGAACAGGTTAAAATTGATTTATTCCCAGAAGAGGTGTATGTTTTTACGCCCCAGGGGAAAATATTGCAATTACCTAAAGGGGCAACAGCGATTGATTTTGCTTATGCCATACATAGCGACGTAGGTAATAACTGCATTGCGACGAAAATTGACAATCAATATGTTTCCCTTTCCACGCCATTAGTCAGTGGACAAACGGTTGAAGTCTTGACAGCAAAATGGGCTCGCCCTAATCCCAGTTGGTTAAATTTTGCCGTGAGTGCCCGCGCCCGTAGCTACATTCGGCATTTTTTGAAAACGCTCCAATATGAAGATGCGGTGCTTTTGGGTAAACGTATGTTGGATAAAGAATTAGCACCCTATTCCTTATCTGTAGATAAATTCAATGAAAAGCAATGCGCACATTTGTTGGAAACCTTTAAAGTTGATAACCTAAACTCGTTATTAGCCGAAATTGGCTTGGGCAACCGAATAGCGTTGATTGTTGCCCATCAATTTCACCCTGTCTCAGAGAACTCAATCAAAGCACCCCAACTGACTGAGGTTAGCCAATCCAATCCTTTGATTATAAAAGGAAGTGAAGGCATTTTACTCAACTTTGCGCGTTGTTGTCGCCCTATACCTGGAGATGAGATTGTTGGCTTTGTGAGTACAGGTAGAGGTGTTATTATTCACACTGCCGCTTGCAGACATGTCGATGATTACCGTCAATCGCCTGAAAAATTATTAGCCGTGGAATGGGAATCTCAAATTTCAGGTGAGTTTTTAGTGGATATTCGTCTTGATGTGCGTGATAAACGGGGTGTTTTAGCCACCATTGCGACAGCTATTGCCAATATGGAGAGTAATATTAAACAGGTTTCCAATGAAAGTAGTGAAGGTATTTCTGGCATTATCCAATTTTGTATTTCTGTACGAAATCGTGTTCACTTAGCCGATATTATGCGACATCTGCGCCGATTGGAAAATGTGAATCGTATTCAGCGTACTAAATAGACATGAATTTTACTTGATGATCAAGTTTTTTTCTAAAGCCAAACCCTAACTACAAGGATTGTATATAAAAAAGGATTTTAACCGCTAACGACAAAAATTGTCTCAGCTTCGAGGTTCAAGTTTTTCTTTAAAAAACTTGAACCTCGAAAGGATTTCAAACCAGTACACGATCTCATCCCTTATTATATACAATCCTTATGCGAATTAAGAATTAAAATAGGAGTCCAACGCTTCAGCTTTGGGCGGACGACTGACAAAGCTAAAGCATTCGAGTCAAGGCGAAAGTTTTTTTAAAGAAAAAACTTTCGCCTCGAGTTTTTCTTCAAAAAACTAAAACCTCGAACTCCATTTTTGACAAAGCTAAAGCGTTGTACTCCATTTAAAAAAATTCAACTGTCAGCGACATTTCGGCGAGGCGATCTGATAAATATCCTTAGTCCAAAGCTAAAGCGTTGAACTCCAGTAAACGCTCAAAGCTAAAGCGTTGAACTCCAAAAAAAAATTGAATTCTAAAAGTAAACAATACCATTAACCATTAACCATTAACCATTCACCATTCACCATTCATCATTAAAATATTATGGCAGAAATTTATGATCCTTTAAATAAATCCTTAGAACATGTAGGGGCTTTGATGTCAGCCGCTGAGACACATGGCATTTTATGTGCTTTATTATGTCACTCTCAACCTTTTTCATTAGAAATCTGGTTAAAACATGTGCTGAGTGAAACAGCAGTAAATGATGGCTTGGCTTCAGAATGCGAGCAACTATTACTATTAGTCAAAAATTATACCCTAGAACAATTAAATTCACCCAACTGCGAATTTATGCCCTTATTACCTGATGATGATATTCCATTACCAGAGCGAACTCAGGCATTAGGGGGTTGGTGTGAAGGATTTTTGTTTGGTTTAGGATTAATGAATATTGAAACAGACTCTTTAACAGAGCAGGGCAGAGAATTTGTTGATGATATGATTTCCATATCACAAATTGCCCCCGTTGAGGAAACAGATGATTTGGAAGAGGATTATATGCAAGTTGTTGAATATATTAAAATTGGTCTGATTAATTTCTTTGAAGAACTCTCTCAAACGGATAAGTATAATGAGTGAATTTAAACAGCGTCGTCAAAAATTAATAGGGATGATGAATGAAGGGAGTATGGCGATTTTACCCGCCGCTCCAGAGAATCTGCGTGATCTACATTATCCTTATCATCAGGATAGCCATTTTTATTATCTCACAGGTTTTCCAGAGCCGGAAGCATTGGCAGTTATTGTTCCACATCGCGAACAAGGGCAATATATCTTATTTTGCCGAGAAAAGGATAAGGAAAAGGAAACTTGGAATGGTCAGCGTGCAGGTTTAGAAGGGGCTTGTAAAACATACAATGCTGATGATGCCTTCCCCATCACTCAGCTTGATGATATTATGCTTGGACTCATGGAAAGTTGCAGTTGCTTGTACTATCCAATGGGTTATGATCAGGCTTTTGATGAGAAAATAATAGGATGGATAAACCAATTGCGTAATCGTGCCGGCAAAGGTGTCGTCGCTCCTCATAAAATGGTCTCCTTAGACTTTGTTTTAGAGGAAATGCGATTGCGTAAAACAGAAGCTGAGATAGAGGCTCTACGCGCTTCTGCAAAAATTATCATCAACGCCCATAAACGTGCGATGCGATTTTGCAAACCAGGTTTATATGAATACGAATTAGAGGCGGAAGTTGTCCATGAATTATTGCGAAATGGTTGCCGTTCTGCCTCATTTCCAACAATTGTAGCGGGTGGGAAGAATGCTTGTACACTTCACTATATAGAAAATAATGAAGTGCTTAATGATGGCGAACTCGTACTCATTGATGCGGGTGCTGAATTAAATCATTATGCTTCTGATGTCACACGCACTTTTCCCATCAATGGGCGTTTTACGAGGCAGCAAAAAACGATTTATGAACTGGTTCTCAAAGCACAACGGGCTGCTCTCAATCAAATTTATCCCGGCAAAAAGTGGAATGAACCGTATCAAGCCTCAATTAAAGTGATCACTCAAGGGCTGATTGAACTCGGAATACTCGTTGGTCAAAGGGATAAATTAATAGAAGAGGAAGCCTATAAACGCTTTTATATGCACCGTGTTGGTCACTGGTTAGGTATGGATGTTCACGACGTGGGCAATTATAAGGTTGATGAAGTTTGGCGAGATTTAGAACCGGGCATGGTAATGACAGTGGAACCTGGAATATATATCCCCACTGCGATAGACATTCCTGAAGAATGGTGGAATATTGGCATTCGTATAGAAGATGATGTATTGATCACGGAAGGGGGACATGAAGTGTTGACTGCAGATTTGCCTAATACGGTGGCAGAAATTGAAGCGTTGATGGCAGGAGAATAATGGTGAATGATTGTGCGAATGGAGTTCGAGGTTTTAGTTTTTTTGAAAAAAAAACTAAAACCTCGAAAACGCTTCAGCTTTGTGCGTATTGGAGTACAACGCTTTAAGACTAAGTAGTTACATATTTTCAATGGTTTACGTTTATTAACTGATGTGACGCAAAGCGATTCTATTCGAGCTTAGAAATCCGATTTTT
>JAOZSV010000422.1 GCA_029939505.1 Thiotrichaceae bacterium
GTAGGGTGGGAGCGCCAAGCGAAGCTTGGCATGTCTTGCGGGGTGTAAGTTCCCGTCGGGTAAGAGCTAACCACTCACCCGTATCGAGTGTTGCGTCTCTGTAGGAGGTGGCTTTGCCACCGAACGAAAGAGACGAAGCGTACACAGAGAATCCAGTAGGCCACAAGGGAGTATCGTACCTCTCTGAAGCTTGATATAGCACCGTTAAACCTGTGAATGCAGATGGCGACGCTGTCCACCCCGCGGAAGCCAATACAAACCAATCGACATGGTGAGATTGGGGAGGGTCTGTCGGTGTCCACTTTAGAGCGTGGCATGTTGGTAGAGAGATGTCAAGAACTTGGGAGACCCTATATGTTCCTTTAGGATGTCATAAGGTATATAGATATTGAGTCACGTAAAGGGAAACCATGAAACTAAGATAAGCTAGAACCTAAGTGACATCATTAAAGGTAAGTTTACCCAACCCAATAGAAGGATAATTGATGACATATAGGGAGTCAGACTCACTCATATTACTCTGAGACGGTAGCGCCGTTCACAAGGGGAAGGGGTGAGCAAAGTTATGTAGCCTGTAAAGGTATATCAACCAATAGGAGTGATTGGAATAAATGATACAAACGGCATTACAGGGAATAGCGGCTAAGGCTGCACGAGAGAAATCCTATCGTTTCCGAAGCCTAGCGAGAATGCTAACGGTGAGTTTTCTACTATGGTGTTGGTCATTTATCAATAAGAAAGCAGCAGTAGGTGTTGATAAAGTAAGCGCCAAAGAATACGAAGAGAATCTTCTGGCCAATGTAGAAGACTTAGTAGGGCAACTCAAAGGAAATCGGTACAAAGCGAAGTTGGTAAGAAGGCAATATATACCTAAAGATGGTGGTAAATTACGTCCATTAGGTATTCCAGCTATTTCTGATAAGCTAGTGCAAACGGGAGTCAAAGTCATACTGGAAACCATTTATGAACAAGACTTTTTATCTTGTAGCTATGGCTATCGTCCAAGAACTGGTGCGACTAATGCTTTAGAGAATTTGCATCAAGAGTTAAGAGATGGACGTTATCATTACATAGTAGAAGCTGACATTAAAGGTTACTTTGATAACATTGACCATGAATTATTGGTGGATATGCTTAATCAAAGAATTGATGACAAAAGTTTTATTAGGCTGATTAAGAAATGGTTAAAAGCGGGTATATTGGATACTGATGACAAAATCATCAGTCCAGCCACTGGTACGCCACAAGGTGGGATAATCTCACCTATACTGGCGAATATATACCTGCACTATGCCTTAGATACGTGGTTTGAACAAGTTGTTATACCGCAGAGTAGAGGGAAGGCTTGCTTATGGCGATACGCAGACGATTTTATCTGTGCCTTCTCTAGTAAATATGAGGCTCAACGGTTTTATCACGAGTTAAGCAAACGGTTGGCAATGTTTAATTTGCAGTTAGCTGAAGACAAAACTCACATAATAAAGTTCAGTCGATATCAGAAGAAAGATAAGACTCACTTTGACTTCTTAGGCTTTGAATTTAGGTGGGGAAAAAGTCGCTGTGGTAAAGTAGTGCTAAAGAGGCGAACATCTCCAAAGAAATTAAAGAAAGCAATAATGAACTTTACTAAGTGGTTTTCGAGGTTAAAGTTTTTGCGCGCAAAAACTTTAACCTCGAAAGAAATAACTGTCATCAGCGTGTATCAATACTGCTTAAAGAGGTGAATAACAAACTGAGAGGTTATTATAATTACTATGGTTTGGCTGGTAACTCATTTCGAGGTTTGAGTTTTTCTTCAAAAAACTCAAACCTCGAAAGCATTGGGTAGTTTCTTCTATTGGGCGAAAGTCAATCTATTGAAGTGGCTAAATCGTCGTAGTCAGAGGAAAAGCTATAACTGGCAAGCCTTCAATGACTTAATTAAACACTTTAACTTGGCAAAACCACGTCTCATTAAGCGACCAACTCAATTCAAACTCGGGGTTTGAAATGTGCAGTGTGCGAATGTGAATAACTTTGAAGAGCCCGATGCGGGAATTCCGCTCGTCGGGATCCGTGAGGGGGCAGTTTGGGTAACTGGCTGTTCTACCTCAATG
>JAOZSV010000245.1 GCA_029939505.1 Thiotrichaceae bacterium
CTTTTTGGAGTCCAAACCTTTAGATTTGGACGTGACCCTTTTTGGAGTCCAAACCTTTAGATTTGGACGTGACCAAATTACTGAGTGCCAAATCTGAAGGTTTGGACTCCATCATATCCGATAACTTGTGCTTCAGTACTTAACAGCTAAAGCAGGCTAAAGCCAGCTAAACTATTCAGTCTGCTTTAGCAGACTTTAGCTTTCAGCCTTGCAATTGATTTCAAGGCTGAGTCGTTACAATTTACATTGAATATGAAAATAGTCAAACCCTTTACTATTCATGCCCTAGAATTAGGGCATATGCAAAATTTTATCTACCTCATTCAAGAACATAGCTCAAAGCAAGTTGCTGTTGTTGATCCTGGTTGGGAAATCCCTAAAGTGGTTGCTCTTGTCGAACATCAGGGCTATAAAATAACCGATGTTTTGCTGACGCATAGCCATTATGATCATACGAATGGATTGACTGAATTATTAAAAACGTGCGATGCACAAGTCCATTTGTTAGAGGCAGAGGCTCAATTTTGGGATCATCAGTTGGATAAACCAAAATTGTATAAGGATGGGGATACCATTCAATTGGGCAAAATTCAGATTGACGTTTTGCATACGCCTGGACATACGCCTGGCTCTGCTTGTTATTGTCTTTATGAACATTTGATAACGGGAGATACTTTATTTGTCTCTGGTTGTGGACGATGTGATTTAGAGGGTGGTGATCCAGAACAAATGCATTATTCCTTAAAGAGACTGGCGGCATTACCTCCACAGACGGTTATACATCCTGGACATAATTATGGCAATAAACCTTCTTCGACTATGGCAGAGCAGTTAAAGAATAATCCATCTATGCAGTTTGACAATGTCACCGATTTTGTGCGTCAGCGTATGTAAGTGATATTTCAAAGCTAAAGCGTTTTCGAGGTTTTAGTTTTTTTTCAAAAAACTAAAACCTCGAACTCCAAAATCTCAAAAATCCGATTTTTACAAAAAATCGGATTTCTAAAATCAGTTCGGTTCATCTAAAAATAATCACTCTCCTTCAGCAGGCTGCTTGGCAGCCTGTTGAAGTTGAGTAAGAAGTGCAAGAATTTTTTGTGACTGTTTCTCATCTACTGGTCTTTCAGAATTTTTCAGTGGTTTTGTCACATTTTCTAACTGTTTTGCTATACCGCCAATTTGCTTAAATCCATACATAAGGCTAGTTCCTGCGAGGCTATGTATATTACGATGCCATTGACCAAGTGAGTTTGGTTGCCAATCTGTTTGAAGCAATTTCCAATGATTATGTATTTCTTCGACGTGACCACTGAGTGTTTTGGCATAGCTTTCCCGTAAAGCGACGAGTTGATTTGCTAGAAACTTTGATTTATCATTCATCTCAATTTTTTCCATATTTGGCGAACTTATTGGTGCGACATCAGGAAATTGAGGCTGAGGTTTAAGTTTTTCTTCAAAAAACTTCAACCTGATCTGTATAATCTCATTTTTATGTTGTTCACCAATAATTTTGTTATCACATAAATTCATCATTTTTTCTCCTATGTTAGGATTAGCAATGTAGTTAATTTTTTTATTGAATAAGTTTATGCGAAAATTATGCCAAATAGAAAAAATAGGCTTTTCCAAAGCCAAATAAATTACTGAAACTCTAACCAAGCTGTACGGGTTTCAATAAATCGCGCCACCGTTTTTTGACTTTCTATAGGTGAAAACTGATGCCAATTGTTTGGATGGCGTGGTAATAAATTTGCAATCAAACTGATTTTTTCTTTTTCAGCAAATATCAGTAAAAATGCTTGTTTGGAATTAAGGTCAATAAAGCGTTCTAAACGATATTGAGGCCAATAGTTCAACAAATCCTGCAAAATCAATATATCTTGCTTTTGTATATATCGTTTGAGCATTTCGCGAAATGTTTGAGGGATTTGTTCCGTTTTACCCACCGGGCGGCTCATAATATATTCATGAAGTGTCTTTTTCACGGTGGGAATATTTAGCGCGTTGAATTGTATTCCTTGAATATTAGCCTCTTTTTGTTTTCGATAAAATTGATGGATTGAGGGTGACAACCACAGTATGACAAATTCCTTATTTTGCGTCGCTGGGAGATATAGCACTTGTGGTAAATGTCCAACTTCGTAGCCTGCGGTAAAAGATTGACCATGTACAAATTCGATTTTCTCATGTTTCTCATTAAGTAAATGAACGAAATTTTTAGTGATCTGGCATAAATTATTCTCTGGAACAATTCCTTTTTTAAAAGTGAACAACGCATTAGTCTTGGACAATGAACATAAGTTTTTCTCTGAAGACATGCCTTTATCAAAAGCTAATAGCAGATCAGCTTCGGGTAATAAGCCATCGTGACGACGAGCCATTGTGCGGATATGAATCACTAACATTGGTTCATCCTTTTGTTCGTCCTCACCCCATTCTCGTAAAGTGACTTGATTAACCGCATTAAAAATACTTTTCAGATTGCTGTATAGGACTAAATCCGAACTTCTATCAAGATTCGTTAAGGGATGCGTCCCCGCAATTAATAGGACTTTCGCTTGCAACCGCGCAAATAGTGTCACCGCATATTCAAAACTATTGATTTCGTATATGGGGCGGGGGACTTGGATCAGATAATTTTTTCCTGCGCCCAGGCGAAAGACATAAGTTCCCCAATATCGACGATCTTCGCTTTGTTCTTTTAGAATGAGATAATTCGCTTGTTGATCTTGATAAAGCTCAATTTCATAACCAATCAGATTGGCGGCTTTTGCTAAGACTTGTAATCTTTCTAAACCGGTTTTGCTCCAATGATCAGTATGATATTGGTTGCGAATTAATTTCAACAAAGGGGTTAGGAGTTCTTTATCGAAAAACAAGAGTTCTTCTAATTGAGGCGATTTATATAAATTAGTCCCTTTAGGGGCAAATTGTGTTTTGTTATTTAACCCGGTTTGTAAATAACCTTCAATATTTTGCCCTTCTTGACTTTGCCCTTCTTGACTTTGCCCTTCCTGATTATTTTGCTTTTCCTGATTCTGCCCTTCTTGATTCTGCCCCTCTTTTTTGACGAAAATGATAGGATTCTTAATTTGGCTAAAAAGCAGCTTGAAAACATCTTCTTCGTTAAGAAACAATTCAGTAAACCCAGTTGAAGTCAAATCCCGTTGTGCATTGCGAAAATGTGGTGTTGCCCATTCAATCATATACCCGCCAATCAATCGCTCAAGTCGGGATAACTCCAATCCCTGCGGCAAAATCCCTTTTATCCATAGGCTGCTTGGCAAATCGCTCAATTGATTCTCTTTCACACTTTCTATTTTACTTAAAGCCCATTGATTTTTTTTTGTATAAGTCGCCCGCACTTGCAATACATTACGGCGTACTAATTCGCGATGAAATGTTTGAAAAAAACTACGCTGATTGATCAGCATGTTTGAAGTATTATTCCTCTTAGCGTTTTTTGCCGAACCCGCTATCGCCAATGCGTTACCTTGCATTTGCCTAAATAGAATGTAACCCGCTTCCATCATGCCCCACTCATCCAATGGCGTAGGTACTTCAACTAAAATATTCGCATCAATATCTGCTTCTAAATCAAGTACATAAAACCCTCTACCCCGTTTCTTCTTAGAACTTTCCCTGAGATAAATATAACGTTCTTGTACCAATAGCGTTTCGTAATAGACTTGGGCAAAATA
Source organism: Thiotrichaceae bacterium (assembly GCA_029939505.1). Lineage (GTDB taxonomy): Bacteria > Pseudomonadota > Gammaproteobacteria > Beggiatoales > Beggiatoaceae > QNES01. The sequence continues at coordinate 3,702 of JAOZSV010000245.1, forward strand.
GTTCGCCGCTTGTTGCAATAACGCTTTTTCTTTTTGTTCCTGATACTTGAGCAAATATTTCAGCCCTTTTTTAAAGTGATTAATCTCCTCTACTGTGGGTTCAACATAACCATTGGATACCATACCTTGATATAAATCAATTTTATCTTGGTGTATCAGATCCGTCAGTGTTTGCTTTTCACTTTTCATCTGGACTTCTTCTACAACAGTTTCAGTCTTATTTGATGGGGAATCCCACGGCAACAAGGTGATGAAAAGTCCTAAGAAACTCGCAACAAAAATACCGCCCAATGAGGTTATTAAAATGCTTCCCGTCATTCTGATGGCAATTTGTTTATCGTACATTTTCATCGCTATCAAGGTCGATAAGAGATAACCAAAAGCATAATAATCGGTTACTTTCACGGTGGGCATAAACCATAATAGAAAATAGCCTAAGCCCATCTTGTAAAAAAAACCAATATTAAAAAATAACAGTAATTTGCGTGCGCCTTCTATGCTCATTGCTTGAAATATCGGGATTGCTAATATCCCTTTTGCGACAATGAGAATAAAAAAGGCTTCCACAAACGATAAGAGGATTTTATGGGGTTGGTACCATTGCAATGCCAATAGGGCTGGAATAAGAATGCCATTAAAATCCCAGTTATAATGAAGATTCATCCGGGATGCGATAAAAGCCGTGACAATCACAATAATATAAGCTTTGGGTGCGGAGAGAATGGAAATGGCTAAATCTTCGTACATATAGTTTAAATTACTTATGCTGAAATTAGTCAGTTCCATTAACACGAAAACAATCATACCGGTGAGAAGTAATGAGCTAAAGAGAGGGATTAAACCGCGTACCACACCGGTTTTCCAAAACTGATTCGCCATCAAAGCGACAATAATGAGTCCAAAGCTATGCAGTTTATCATGGTAATCGAATACTAACTCATAGCCATAATAATTATGTATAAATTCAATGACTTGTTGAGCTATCTTCTCTAATAGCCAACCGTCCAAAATAACACGTACCAAAACACTCGCCAGCACAATAGCCAGAAAACGATCACGCCCAAAGACACTACACCAATATCCTAAGCGTGAGAGATATTCTGAAAAAATCAAAATCACAAAATACGTGATTATCGCTTCAATAATAATAATCACGGCTGACCAAGGATTGAGAATAAATAATGGCACGAGATAGCCAGGCACAACAAGACCTGATAGTACCCAACCCAGACGTAGATTAAAATAAGCGACGACAAAAATACCCACCCAAACCGTTGTCGTAATCGAACTTGACAGACTGCCTTGTGGAAAAAGAGGAATTGGAAAAATATCTAATGGGAACATTTTTTTGAAGAAAAACTAAAACCTCGAAATGAGGAATGAAAAAAAGTAGTAATTACTCAGCGGAGTTCAACGCTTTAGCTTTGAAAGTTTTTTGGAGTTCAACGCTTTAGCTTTGAAAGTTTTTTGGAGTTCAACGCTTTAGCTTTGAATGAAGACCTGTCAGATCTAAGCAGAAAAAGTCCAATCCTCACCATCAGTTGGTGTTCGGGATGAACGCCAACGCGCTAAAGAGAATCTGACAAGATAATATCATCGGATTCAGGTGCTGTGCCACAGAATATCTCCGGTCTTGGATTCCCGAAGACTGAAGTCATTGCCGGAGTAAATTGAGCCAACATTTTTGTATCCGTACAGAAATAGACGGTCGAGTGATTTCTCATCCTGCCCACCGCTAATGGATAATCACGACATCCCACCATTAACCATTTCCCATCTGTCACTAACGCCATGAGAGCAAATTGCCCCTTCAATTTTCTCATCATCCGATGCATCGCATCAATCGCTGAAATATGATGGTATTCTAAATAATTCTGAAGCAGTAGCGAGAGTGTTTCCGCCACATTCGTGGTATCAAACTGAACCCCATAAGAAATCAATTTCTCCCGTATTTCAGAGAGATTCTCAATAACGCCGAGGTACGCCACGGCAATGTGCCCGATTGAATAGAAGGGCATCACACCATATTGGGGTAAGGGGGGAGGGGCGAAAAAAAGCGATACCCAAACCGCCGATGGGGGGCTGCCAGTCGTCGTTTAACAAATTCGACACATTGAATGAACATCGATATTGAATAAACTCATTTTGGAGGGTACATATCCCTAATTCGAGACGGGCGTTCTCTTTGGCTAATGTATCGTTTCGAGGTTTCCGTTTTTTTTCAAAAAACGGAAACCTCGAAAACACTTGAAAACGTTTCAAAGTGTTCTCTGTTGGGTTCCAAAAGCCAAAAATGCTTTCTGTCATTTTCATAATCGGTTTCCTTTAATCATAAATAGATATTTAAGTATATCTATTCGTTGGAACCAGGTCTATAACTGAAAACGGTTATTCGCATTTTAACGTCTTAAAACCGATTTTTTTTATTACATTTTTTTTCTTTAAACACGCCTACGCTTTTGAAAACGTGGCAATCCGGTAATTTTATGAATGGAAGCCGGTGATTTAAAAGCCGCCTGTAGTAGTGCAGCTTGTTATGTACGTCAAGCCCGCGTCGTATAAAACTTGTAAAATAAACGATCAGTTTTTTGAAAAAACTCGGTTTCTGAGCAGCGAATAGAACATGTCCAAATACAATGCAAATGTTCTGGCAAAAGTACCCACGCTTCAATTCAATAATAAAAGGATAATTTTTTCGAGTTTTGACGATAGCATTATTTAATAATTGTCGTGCCATTTCATTTTGAAATAAATTTTGGCGACGATAGGTAACCACCAAAATAAGTACCTCCACCTAATTTAGCTTGATGATAATTAGACATAATGTAAACGAATGTAAAATTTAGATGAATGCCGTTGCACACAAAAGGACATTTATCCATCCCCCAGTTTTATTTTTGTAGTAGGGTGGGCAACGGTTTTTTGGGTGCAACGGCAAAACGTTAAAACAAAACCTCATTCAAAAAGACCAGCCAGATATGACGAAATGAATGCTGTTGCACACAACGTTTGCCTACCCTCACAGGCTAATGCTTCCATTTGAATCCGTGTTTGTTGAAGATCGTCAAATCCTCGTTGAAAACAATTATAATCCAGATATATCAAATTCATATCAGTTCAAAAAAATATCCAGAGGAATGGCTGGCAGTATAACGAATTAACGGTATTAACGGATAAATATAAACCCTAAGTAATGGTCACGAAATAAAATCCCTGTATTTGAAATAAATAATTTCGTGTTGTAAAAT
>JAOZSV010000246.1 GCA_029939505.1 Thiotrichaceae bacterium
TATGTATTCAGAGTTTTTTCTTAGAAATCCGATTTTTTTCAAAAATCGGATTTCTTAAATCTTGTGTATTCAGAGTTTTGCAAGAACCTCAACTTTCAACTATTAAAACTATGATAAAACACATTTCGTTTTTATTACTTGCTTATTGTATTATTACAATATCACCGACTTTTGCAAATGGTGATTTAACGTTAAACGATGGTAGAACGGTGAAATTATCACCCGAAACGCGGATTATTAAACGGAAACAGAGTATTCCCACCGTTAAGATGGGAGTGATTCAGGCTTTTCTTAATCGCCCTCAACTTATCACGGAAGAAGAAATTGAACACGCACCTTCTATTATTGCTAATGTGGAACAATCGTTGTTTTCAACTAAAGGAAATAAGATTTATGTTGATGGGATTAATAATGGGCAAATAGGGCAGCAATATCTCATAGTACGTTTAGGTAAAACCTATCGTAGCCCTTTAGAAGATGAAGAAGATGAAATATTGGCTTATGAAGCGATTCATCTTGGAGAAGCAATGCTCAAAGTCAATAGTTTTCCGACGATATTAGAGATCACTTCGGCTGTTGATAAAATTAAAGCAGGTGATCGTCTGCTACCCTTGGAAGAAGATGATTTCCAGGGAGATTTGTATCCTCATTCACCAAAAAAATTGGAAGACGCTTATATCATTGGTGTCGTGGGAGAAACCGCCATTATTTCTCAATATCAAATTGTTGTGATTAACAGAGGCTCAAATGAGGGAATAGAAAGAGGTCATCAATTGGCGATTTTAAAGGGTCAAGGGCGATTTCAAGAAACTATTGATTCCGTTTATTTTGAGAATATTGAGGATGAACAAAATCAGTTGTTACTGAAACAACGGGCGGGGACTTTACTGGTCTTTCGCGTCTTTGAACGCATCAGTTATGCCCTAGTCACTTTCTCCTTTTTGCCGATTAACTTACTTGATATCGTTACTATCCCTTGAAACTTAATAAATTCGATGTTCAAGCACTTTCGACAGAAAAAAACTTGAACATCGAATATTGGTTAGCTCTTATTCATGCACCCCGTTTATCGCCTATCAACTTAAACCGTCTCCTCAATTATTTTGGAACCCCACGCAATCTGTTTGAAGCAGATAGCTGGGAATGGCGAAACCTGACAGAAGAATTGCGTGGTTATCTGCGAAATCCTGATTGGCTTGCAGTCGAAAAAGATATGCAATGGTGGGCAGCGAGTCCAGCTCATCATTTATTGACTTTACATCACGCCAACTATCCCCGCCTTCTGCGCGAAATTTATGATCCCCCACTGTTGTTATTTGTACGAGGTGATTGTACGATGCTGTCAAACCAACAATTGGCGATGGTAGGTACTCGTCGTTCCAGCGATGAGGGAAAAAAAACGGCTCGAGGATTTGCGGAAGTTTTATCCTATCAAGGCTTCACGATTACCAGCGGCATGGCATCAGGTATTGAAAGTGCGAGTCATTGGGGCGCGTTAAGAGGAACCGGTAAAACTATCGCCGTTGCAGGGTGGGGTTTAGCAATCCAATCTCCAATTCAATATAATGCGCTTGCACATAAAATTGCGGAAACAGGGGCATTAATCTCGGAATTTCCACCAGACACACCGGCTAAACGCGAAAATTTTCTGCGTCGTAGCCGTATTGTCAGTGGTTTAAGTTTAGGAACTTTAGTTATTGATGTGCCAAAGTATAGTAACGCGCTAGACACGGTACGCTTTGCTCTTGAACAAGGGCGAGAAGTTTTTGCCATACCCGGTTCTATCCATAATCCTTTGGTGAAGGGGTGCAATCAATTGATTAAAGATGGTGCAAAATTAGTGGAAAACGTGAATGATATACTTGAGGAATTGCAGATTTATATTAAGAAGTAATTCTCGTTCCCACGCGCTGGCGTGGGAATGCAGTCGGGACGCGCCAGCGTCCTGTTCATCATCACTTAAAGAAAGGAGAAATGAAAATTCTCGTTTCACTTCGACGCTGGCGCGTCGAGAATGCGTTCCCACGCCAGCGCGTGGGAACGAGAAAAAATCGGATTTCTCAGTTGTGAAACGATATTTAAGAAATCAGATTTTTGAAAAAATCTGATTTCTGAGCGGCGAAACGATATTTAAGAAATCAGATTTTTGAAAAAAAATCTGATTTCTGAGCGGCGATATTTAAGAAATCAGATTTTTGAAAAAATCTGATTTCTGAGCGGCGAAACGATATTTAAGAAATCAGATTTTTGAAAAAAAATCTGATTTCTGAGCGGCGATATTTAAGAAATCAGATTTTTGAAAAAATCTGATTTCTGATTTAAACATTGAATAAAAAAAATTATGTCTAAAAATGCAAAGAAAAGACAATCTGCTAAAAAAAAGCAGGTTTCTTCGACTCAATCCAAAACCTTAATCGTTTCTAAGCTACTTCAACAGGCTCAACAATACCAAAAAGTGGGTGAATGGCAAAAAGCTGAAGCTCTGTATTATCAGCTATTGCAGAAAAACCCGAATCATCGCAAGGCTTTAGATTTTTATCGGCAACTCGCTTCTGCTCTTAAAAGTAAAGGGAAAGTCGCCGAAGCGATTGCCTGTTATCAACGCGCCCTTTCACTCAATCCTAATGATGCTGAAATGCAAAACAGTTTAGGCTCCATATTGGGTTCACAGGGCAAATTGGAACTAGCGAAAGATTGTTTCCAAAAAGCGGTTGCTTTAAAAAAGAATTTTGCTGAAGCGCATTATAATTTGGGCATGACGCTTAATGGAGTAAAGCAATTTGCTGAAGCGATCACCTCTTTTAAAACAGCGATTTCCATTAATCCCAAGATTACAGATGCGTTTATCAATTTAGGTAATGCACTCTATGCAGAAGAGAAGTTCAGCGATGCAGCGGATTCTTATCAAAAAGCGATTACCTTAAAACCCAATTATGCGATAGCGCATAGTAATTTAGGGGTGGCACTCAACAAGTTGGATAAAACAACGGAAGCGATTGCCTCTTTTCAACAGGCGATAGCTTTAAACCCAAATTATCTTGAGGCGCATAATTACCTGGGTACGACATTCACTGAACAAAGTGAATTTGAAAAAGCAGAAGCGTGTTTCAAAACAGCGATTTCTATTAATCCCAATCATGCAGATGCGTATATCAACTTAGGTAATGCATTCAGCGCGAGAGAAAAATATAGTGAAGCTGCTACTTTTTATCAAAAAGCGATTGCCTTAAATCCTGTGAATTATGCAGCTGAAGCGCATAATAATTTGGGGGTGGCATTTACAAAGCTGGATAAAACAAAGGAGGCTTTTGACTCTTTTCAACAGGCACTGGTTTTAAATCCCAACTATGTTGACGCGCTTTTGAGCTTTGGCGATCTATTAGAAGAGCAAGACGATCTGATGACAGCTATTACCTGTTATCAACGCGCTTTGGCTTTAGAACCTAATAATGCTGATGTACATAGTAAATTAGGCTTTGCTTTTAGAGATAGAGCCATGATTAACGAAGCCATCACACATCACAAACGTGTTTTGGAAATCGAACCGACTGACTGGAAAAATCATAACAACCTCTTATTCATATTGAATTATTCCCTTGACTATGAGCCAGCGGCGATATTCTCAGAACATAAACGGTTCAATGAACAACATGCCATGCCCTTAGCGGCTTTAATGAAAACCCATCTTAATGATCGCCATTTTTCACGACGCTTAAAGATAGGGTATGTTTCTGCTGATTTCAGACAACATTCAGTCGCCTTTTTCATAAGGGAAGTCTTGGCACACCATAACCATGAACAGTTTGAAATTGTTTGCTATTATAATGAGACAAAGATTGATCATATCACTCAGCAACTACAAGAATATGCTGATAGTTGGGTGGATTGCTTTGAATTATCGGATGAAAAGTTAGCAGAGAAAATCAGACAAGATCAAATTGATATTTTAGTTGATTTGTCTAGGCATACGGCGGGAAATAGGCTATTGGTTTTTGCGATGAAACCTGCGCCCATACAGGTAAGCTATATGGGTTGTCCTAACACGACAGGGCTAACGGCTATTGATTATCGGATAACCGACGATTATATTAATCCACAAGAAATGAGCGAAGCATTTTCGTCAGAAAATTTAGTCAGAATACCCAGTTGTTATTGCTATCGCCCTGCTGATGATACACCAGAACTTAGCGAATGTCCCTCTCTTCAAAACAGCTATATTACCTTTGGCTCGTTTAATTACTATTCCAAAATGAATCCAACAGTTTTGGCACTTTGGGCGGAAGTGTTAAATGCGATAACTGCATCAAAGCTGCTGCTCAAAACAAGAGTTTTAGCTGATGAATCAATGCAAGAAGCATTAAAAGAACAATTTGCACGTTTGGGAGTCGCACCAGAGCGACTCATATTAGAAACCTCTTCGCCAGCCCCCGCGTATTTGAAAAGCTATTACCAAGTCGATATTGGGCTTGATACTTACCCTTATAATGGTGACACAACGACTCGTGAAGCATTATGGATGGGGATCCCTGTAGTAACATTAGTCGGAAAAACAGAAGCCTCAAGAATGGGATTAAGCATTTTATCAACCATTGGTTTAACTGAACTTATTGCTTATACCCATGAAGAATATGTGGATATTTGTATTAAACTCGCCAATGATACTGAGTATTTGCAAAAATTACGTGCGGGAATGCGTGAGCGGATGCAAGCCTCTCCCTTAATGGATTATGCAGGATTGACTCACCAGTTAGAAAAGGAATATCGGAAAATGTGGGAAAAGTGGTGCAGCTAAATTTTTTTATCAATATTTAAAAAAACGAGCATAACCTCGATCCAATCCTTTCTTATATATAATCCTTGTAGTTATTGTTATCGTTTAAAAAACTTGATGATCGAATAATACTCTAATTTAAGTTATAATATAAGACTGATACACTGAGTACAACGGATTTTAGAATACAACGGATTAAATCTAATAAAATCATAATGTTAATGTGACAGTTTTTTTAAAATCCGTTGTATTCTAAAATCCGTTGTACTCATCCGTTGTACTCATCCGTTGTACTAATCTGCTATACTCATTAAAAAATCAGGTCAAATAAACAAAGTGACACAGAAACACGAACCCTTTGATGAAACGGCAAAAGCATTTTATCATCATTTCTTTAAAAGTCGGGGATTTCAAGTCGAAACGGAAGAAGAAGTTTTTTCTCGCTCACGTAAAATTGATCTGCTCGTCAAATGTACCGATGCTAATCGTCATCAATTACAAAATACCCTATTTGCCCATTTTCGACAACTCAACGCCCTGGAACTGAAAGGGGTCCATGATCCATTAACCGTCAGCGATCATAACCTGATTGTGATGCGTGCTAATGGACTTGGGGTACCGAAATATCAAACAAAGTCCGCAAGTCAGAAAGAGGGCGAACAGAAAAAGAAGGAACCCATTCAACTCCCAAACGAAATAACGGCGACGATAGTCTGTGTCATACGACCAGATAAGATTTTAGACGAACTCAAGCAAGAATTGAGATTTGTGAAAAAGGAAGCTGGCATTTACCACTGTGATGACGTGTTGGGAAAATGGATTATTAACCCCAGTGAATTGGATTTAGTTGAAAAAAACTATCCGCTTTTGCCATTAGCGCGGGGTAAAAAGTTAGAAGAGTTTATTTCCTTATGTCTCGAAGAGGGACTTAATGATTATCTACAACTGATAGTCGATATTGGACTGACCACTGATCCAGAAGTGATCTGGAAAAAAATTTTGGAGGTAAAACAGATGAAATATCAGATACGTGAAGAAACCTGGCCGATTATTGACCGATTTTTCCAAGAAATGCCTGAAGCGATAGGGAAACTGCCCACCTTTCAAGAGGCTTTAGGGCAACGCTTACAAGATGGTTTACAACAGGGCTTACAACAGGGCGTACAACAGGGCTTACAACAAGGCGTACTGGGCAACGAACATCGCATTTTGGTTCGTCAATTACGCAATAAATTCACCCGTGTCCCAAAGAGCATTGTACAGCAGATTGAGGCGACGACGGATATAGAACTGTTGGATAATTGGTTGGATCAGATTATTTTGGCTAACGATTTGGCTGATATTGATTTTAATCAATCTCAAAATAGCAATGGTTAATGGTTAATGGTTTCGAGGCTAAAGTTTTTTTAAAGAAAAAACTAGCCTCGAAGGGAACGAGAGAAAAAAAACCGCCGAGGTTTTGGAAAGCGCCGAGGTTGGGCTGCCAAACATTTTTCTGAATCACCACGACGCTTGTAACCCCCCCATTTTGAGCGAATGGCATTGTTTAATGCTTTCGAGGTTTGAGTTTTTTGAAAAAAAACTCAAACCTCGAATATATTCCTGATTCTGTTTGGCGGTTTGTTGTAAGTCATATAATCCTTGCCAATTCAACCAAAATTCTGCTGTTGTTCCTAAATACGATGAGAGTCGCAACGCGGTATCAGGTGTAATCGCATGTTTGCCCTGTAAAATCGCATGGGCGCGTTGATAGCTAATTTGTATCTCTCGCGCAAACTGGCTTTTTTTTATTTTCAGTGGGTTGAGATATTCTTCCCATAAAATAATGCCGGGATGTTCTACTTCAAATCCGATGTTCATATTTCCTCCTAATCAATGATAGTCAACAATTTCAACATCGAAAGCATTTCCATTAATCCATCGAAAGCAAACTCGATATTGTTTATTCACACGAATACTATATTGATGTTACGCAAGGTTCTTCCAATTCGAATACCACCGATTTCATCGGTGGCTATTCATGTTTAACCCCTTGGGGGTTGAAACTAACCCCAATGGCGGGGTGAATAGCTGGGTTGAAACTAACCCCAACGGGGTGAAATGTGAATAGCCACCGATGAAATCG
>JAOZSV010000247.1 GCA_029939505.1 Thiotrichaceae bacterium
CGGATTTCTTAAACCTCTTGGAAACATAGTGCGTAACATCAGTTCTTAAAAAAAAGTACAACCTACGATATGTTGATGCAAAAGATCAATGCGATAAGACGAAGGACTCCATAATAGACGATAATTTGTGCTTCAGTACTTATAGCATTTCCCTTTTGAGTTAAATACATCATCTTGTAGGGGCAATCCTTTATGGTTGCCCTTTTTTTGTATTTCACCAAAACGAAAAACGCTATACATTATAACTGATGTGACGCAAAGCGATTCTATTCGAGCTTAGAAATCCGATTTGTTCTGAATCAGAATTTCTTAAACCTCATTTCGCCGCTTAGAAATCCGATTTTTTTGTTCTGAATCAGAATTTCTTAAACCTCGTTTCGCCGCTTAGAAATCCGATTTTTTCAAAAAATCGGATTTCTTAAACCGATTGTCAAAAAAAAAATTATGTTCAACATTTGTTGAATAGTGGGATAGGTTCAAGAAAATAGATGATGCCTTACATTACATTATAAAGGAAATAATATGCACATTGGCATTATTGCTGGAGAATTATCAGGGGACATATTGGGGGCGGGACTTATTCAAGCATTCCGCGCCCATTATCCTAACGCTTTGATTGAGGGAATTGGCGGTCCCAAAATGTTGGCAGCGGGATTTAAAAGTCATTATCCTTTAGAAACATTATCTGTAATGGGCTTGGTTGAAGTTTTGAGACATTATCCCCGTCTTAAAAAATGTCGGGATAATCTGCGTGATCATTTTTTACAGCATCCGCCCGATGTCTTTATTGGAATTGATGCACCCGATTTTAATCTCGGTTTAGAATCTGCATTAAAATCTGCGGGCATTACGACAGTGCATTATGTCAGCCCTTCCGTTTGGGCATGGCGGCAATATCGTTTGCGTAAAATTGCACGCGCCTGTGATTTGATGTTAACGTTATTCCCCTTTGAAGCAGCCTATTATCAACGTCATCAAATTCCAGTGCAATTTGTTGGACATCCTCTAGCAGATGAAATTCCGTTGCAAGTCGATAAACGGGCGGCAAGAATATATTTAGGTTTACCGCCTCAAGGGATATGGATCGCCTTATTACCAGGAAGTCGGCTCAATGAAGTTCGCCAACTTTTGAACCGTTTTTTGCAGACAGCCAGTTGGTTATTAGCACGGCGTTCTGATTTACGTTTTATTATACCGTTAGCTCATCCCCATTTAAAAACGTTATTGACTCAGCAAGTCGCCGAAATCGCACCTGATTTACCCTTAACCTTGTTAGACGGGCAATCACGCGAAGCGATGGCAGCCGCTGATGTGGTATTAATGGCTTCTGGTACGGCGACTTTAGAAGCGATGCTATTAAAACGCCCAATGGTAGTCGCTTATCGTCTGGCAGAATTGACTTATTGGTTGGCTAAATGGCTAGTTCATATCCCCTATTTTTCCCTCCCTAATCTGCTTGCACAAGAAGCACTGGTACCAGAGTTTTTGCAACATCAAGTGACACCAGAAAAATTAGGGGCGGCTTGTTTGCACTGGTTAGATAATCCTGATCAAGTCGCCTTGTTACAAAAGCGTTTTACTGACTTACATCATCAGTTGCGCCGTTCTGCGAGTAGAGAAGCGGCGGCTGCGGTGTCAAAGCTGAAGCGTTGAACTCCAATGGTATAAAGCATCAAAATTGGCTATTTAAAAGACACTTTGCTCCAGTTGTGAAACTTTACATACTGATGCCAGCTTTTTTCAATGAATCCCAAATTTTAAACAACACATCTGACTTGAGCTTGATCCAATTTGCATACCGTATATCTAAATAATAGTCAATGCGGAATTTCATCTTGGCTTCATTCAAATCGGATAAAACGACCCAACTTTTAGGTTCACTGAGAACGCCCGGGGTTTTATCCAACACCTTTTGGATGAGCCTTTTCACTTTATGCGGTTCGTAATCATAGCTAATGTTAATGTACATAGTAATGCGTACAATTTGATCAGTGTAAGTCCAATTGACAAAGCCATTCGAGATAAGTTCAGAATTGGGTATCATTAATTCCTTACTATCACTCGTTTCTACAATGGTGAAGCGAATCCCAATTCTTTTAACTAAGACACCACTATGATTGCTAACGTCTAGGATATCGCCCGTTTTTACTGGACGTTCGACAAACAATAAAATTCCGCCGATAAAATTCTTGACCAGGTTTTGCATACCAAAACCAACACCAACACCAATAACACCAGCAAACATCGTTAAAGCAGTTGGTTCTATACCTATGATTTTTAAAGCAACTAATAGCCCAATTACAATGACGATATACTGTATAAATACCGATAGGCTATGGCGTATGCTGGTATCTGCGATGTTTAAATACCGATAACTAATCCGGCGGGACCAACTACCAAACCAAAATACGATCCAAATAATTAGGATAGCCAGTAACACATCAATCAGCAGGATTTGGTTGCCACCATCAAAAGTGACTAAGGCAAAGTGAAATATTTTCCCCACACTTTCTTTGATAGCAACATCTTCATACCAGCCCGTCAACCAAAGAAACATGACGACAGCCAATCCAAATAGAACTAAACCAAGCAAATTATGTATGAGGGGAATTAGGTATTCTGCCCATAGCGAACAACTCTCTCCTCGTTGTAAAGCCGAATTGTTCCATAAAGTAATTAAAAGATTAAGAAGTCCTTCGCCAATGAACCAACCACTCAATACCAGTAAACATAAGCTCAAGTATTTAGCTATAGTCCAACCAAGAACAACATAGCCGGTTATTCCTAATATTGAGACCACCAAGATGATTCCTGGCAATAATAAGGTAATAATATTAGTTCTCAGTCGCCAATAACCGTCGAGATGATTTAATATGAGAGCACGCACTCGCATAAATAGCGGTATTGTCAAAGCCAATAGAACCATGAATACACTATCAAACAAATCAAGCAGCTTGAAAGAAAGTTTACCTTCTGGCTCCTGATGTATTAAGCCAATCATGACAATCAAGATACCTAACCCAATAATAGTCCAACGTATTTCCCAATGGAGCTTGCTCATCTCTTGGGATTTAGTGTCAGGCACCGATTGAGATAGTTTAACTTTGGAAATCAATAACAACCCGGATAAATTAATGAGTAGTTTGCTAACCAACCAAGCTAATAACAAAATAAAGGCAACAAAGATGCTTTGTTGATTTGGTTGCGCCAGCCAAATAAATAATAGAAATATTCCAGTGATAGCAATTCTTATCGCGTTTAACCGCCACAACTGTAACCAGATCATGGCTTGTTCGACAAAACTACTGCGTTCTTTTAACAGAGCTAACCGTGGATACAAAGTAGATAGGAAAATGACAAAACTTAACCAAATTAGCGTAGCAATACCGATAATAAGCCAGCTTTGCTTGTTCGTTTGTTCAAATGCTTGTTTAAAACCGCGCCAAGCTAATTGCAATTGTTGGAACAAAAGAATGGGTACTGTACCGATTTCTACGAAAATGCTTTCCCATTCAGCCATATCGGAAGGCAATTGTCGTTGTCTCAATCTGGCACGGTAAGTATTTGTCGTATAAACTTCTTCAAGCAGCTTTTGTAGTTTTTCACCTTTTTTCAGCAGAAGCGGTATTTTATTCAATTCACGTTGCAAGCGGGCTTTAAGTTTGGTTAATAGCTTTTGAGCTTGGCTAAAATCTTGTGCCGATTGCCCGCTAAACGTGTTCGCCTGTTCTTTAGCGACGGCTTGTTGTTTTCCAAAAAAGGTGATTTTACTTTCCAATAGCGTTTGTCGAACTTGAATATCTTGAAGTTCTGTATCCAGTTCGGTAATAATGGCTTTGAGATTTTCAAGTTGGCTTTGATAAACCTCCGTCGTTTCCTTATGCTCTTCAGCCGTTTTTTGCCACTGCTGAATTTGCTCTTTAAGATAGCTCGTTTTTGATTGGCGCATAGCCTGTTGTGCCAGTTCATTAGCTTCTTGAATTTGCATTTCAAGCAGATAACGCTGGGCAGAGTTTTCCGCCAATGCCGGTATCAATTCTAACTTTTGGCTTAGTTCAGTCGCCAAATTCAGATAACGTTGTTGCTCTTGTCGAATTTGTTTTGCTAATTCTTGTTTTTGCCGAACTTGATACACCACTTGTAATTTTTCGTTCCATTCGGTTGCAAGTGCTAAACGTTTCTTAGTTTGTTTAATACGACGTTGTTTAATATTAGGCCATTTTTTTTCTATTTCCAGCCGCTTTTTTTTCTGTTCAATGGCGTTTTCTAATACAGCAATTCTTTTCTCGTGTAATGGTTGTTGTTCTGATTCAACTGGTGGCGTTTTGCGGCGTTTTTCCAGTTTTTTCTCTTGTTCTGTAATATACTCAAATTGAGTTTCTAAATTGTTTTCCGCTGTTTGGCGTTCTAAGTCAAGTTTTTTTATCTGCACCTCAATTGATTGTTTGTCCAAAGTCGCTTTTTCAGTTAGCTCTTTTAACATATCAAATGTCGCATCAGTTGTTTCCAATGCGGCAATTTTAGCCAGTAAATTTTTTTTAGCCGTTTCTAATTCTTCTTTGTGCTGTTCAAAAGCCTCTTGAGCGTTAATAATCGCCTGTTCTTGTTCTTTAAGCAAACGGTTTTTGCTTTCATTTTTCAATTGTCCTTGCCAATCTGTCGCAATAATGGCTTGTTTGAGCACGATCCCATTTTGAACTTTGAGCAGTTCGAGATATTGTTGTTCAATTTCAATCGCCTGTTTATGCAAGGCAATATCTGTCTCAACCAGAGAAATTTGTTGATTGTGAGCGACGGTGAGTTCGGCTTGCGGAAATGGTGTGAGTTCTTCTAAGGAAGTCTGCAATTTTGTCAGATTTGCCGTTTGTTTATTCAGATTATCTTGAACCGTTTGGCGTTTTACCCGTAATTCTTCTACTTGTTGATTAGCAGCTTGTTGTTTCTGAGCCACTTCCTCTAACATTTCGGGAGTAATTTTTTCAATTGTGACTAACTCTTCTACGTTTTTCGAGAAGGTTTGCTCTTCGGTTTGCAAGGCGGCACGATATGGTTCTAATGCGGCTTGGAGTTGATCGACGAGTGATTCCCGTTCTTCAAACCATTGCTGGGTTAGGGTTGTTGTTAAAACGGTTGGGTGAGAAGCAGCTGTTGGTTCTGCATGAATAGGTAAACCAACAACACTTATCCATATAACTAAACTGTAAAGTGATAATTGAAATAAAACCATTTTTTAAATCTCTAAAAAAGTATAGTGCGTAAAAAAAATATAGTAACTACACAGAGCTTGGGAACGAGAGTACAATTCGTTTATTTCGCTAATTCGTTGTATTCTCATCTCTTTCATTATTTAAAAGAGGGACATAAAGTTTTGGTAAAACACTATTCCCTTTCTGCTCCGCATTATCCTTATTTTTAGCCGTCGAGGTTTTTTGAAGAAAAACCTTGAACACCTTCCAAAAAGTTTTTCCCTCCCAATACGCCTGTTTCTGTGCATAAAGTGTTCGATCCAAATGGTTGAAAACAATTTTTACTTCTAAGTCATTTAATTGCCTCGCCACATGACTTAAATTAGTCATATTACGCCAACGCATCATCGCCCAATTCAATACGGCTTTTTCTGTTTTTTTCGGATCATTTTGTTCACAAGCCTGCTTAATCGCCTGACGCGCCTTTTTTATATTAAGCGGTTCAGGAGATTCAGATTGATTTGTTGGAATTGGAAAATGAGTTCGCCACCACCAAACAAACAATGTGATCAACCAGCCCAGGGCAAATATTACAGCCCAAGGTTCAAACTTCATTAAAAAAAAATTCGTAAATGTTGGGCTTGAAGGTGATACATCAATAGAATGGGCGGGCAAAGTCGCATAACGGATTTTCTGATTTTCACTATCCCACCAGGGTATTTTGACGGGCAGTAAAATATAATCCCCTGTGGGAATTAAAACAAAAGTTTGTATGCGCTCACCAATAACACCGCTATTTTCAAAATAATCTTTAAGTTGCGATGACTCAGGATAAAAATTTTCTAAGGCTGGTAATTCTGGTAATTGTTTAGCCATCAAACCTTTTGCTTGTAAAGTGATAATACGAATAACAGGTTCGCCAATTTGAAAAAAAGGGCGTTTAAAACGCCATTCCTCACTCAAAGAGAGATTCTGTGTGGGCAACCACCAATGCTCTTCTTGAAACTGAGGCGGTTTGGGTTGAATATTGACTTGAATCGCTTCAGATTTGAGATGGATTTTTTTTAAACAATACTCAAACGAAGGATCGCATAAACTTTCAGGAAGGGCTATTCTTCCAATAAAATCGCTGGCAGGAATCGTTAATTTACCCTTATTTTTAGGAAAAAGGGCATAACGCCGCTCTCGCACTTGATAAGTCTGATCCTGAAATTGAGTTTGAAAATAGGTTTCATCACCTAGTTGTTGAAATTCTATATGTTTTATAAGCGGAGTTGAAAATTCACCTGATTTTAGTACGGATAAACGATCATATAAATGTAAAATATAAATCAATTGAGCTTGCACATAGCTTGTTTTAGAAACAACACTGGCTTTTAAAAAAGTATCCTGTTTCTCATTTGTTTTCTCACTCATTTGGGCGAAGACTGGATTAAATAGAAATAGTCCAATTAAAACAAATAAATGATTGATTTGATAGTGTTTTTCATTAATTGATGTTTTCATTTTGTGTCGATTCGCCAAAGCGTTGCACTAAGGAATGAAGCAGAAATTATCGGAGATGATGGATTCAAAAAAATATTAACTGATGTGACGCAAAGCGATTCGAGCTTAGAAATTCTGATTCAGAACAAAAAAATCGGATTTCTAAACGGCGAAACGATGTTTAAGAAATCCGATTTTTTCAAAAATCGGATT
>JAOZSV010000248.1 GCA_029939505.1 Thiotrichaceae bacterium
GAGTTCAACGCTTTAGCTTTGGACGTTTTTTGGAGTTCAACGCTTTAGCTTTGGACGTTTTTTGGAGTTCAATGCTTTAGCTTCGCAGCCCATTGTGAAATGAGAACTATATGTTGCTAAAAAAAATCCTAACGGTCATCATTACCTTGAACTTGGTAATGATTTGCAGTTGTTACCCTTTAGGCAAAGAAGAAAGACAACGCACAGCAGAAAAGGCTGATGACAAAGATAAGGATATTGTCATTGCCCTGGTAGAAACTTCTGCTAACGAAAATTTATTTAAAGAAGGTGCTCTTTTAGCCATAGACGAATTAAACCAAAAAGGCGGTATCCTAGTAGAACGAAAGATTATTCCGCTGATTTATGATGATCAAGGTAAAGCTGATATCGGTCAAAAAATAGCGAGAGAAATTGCTCATAATTTAGACGTGATTGCCGTGATTGGTCATCGTTTTTCCAGTGTCGCTATCCCAGTGTCGATTACTTATGAAAAAGAGGGTATTTTGTTCATTTCAACCGGTTCAACAAATCCGATGTTAACGGCACATAAAAATCAATATATCTTTAGGAATATTCCTAACGATAAGGATATTGGTGAAGCCCTCGCAAAATTGGCCAAACGTCAAGGCTTCAAAAAGATCTTAGTGATTTTTGAAAGGGGAGACTATGGCAAACGTTTATCAGATTTTTTTAAGGAAAAAGCGATAAAACAGGGAATGACCATTTTTCAAACACGTTCCTATTTTAATAAAGAACGTGATTTTAGAGCCTTGATCGAAGACGCACAAAGTGCTCAGATTGATGCGATTTTTTTGGCGGGTTTTTTACCCCAAGCGGCTGAAGTTATTAAGCAAACACGTACTATGGGGGTTCACGCGCCCTTTATTGGTGGGGATTCATTAGAGAACCCTGATTTATGGGACAAAGCCGAAATGGATGCGATAGGGACTTATGTCGCTAGTGTGTTTGATCCAGAATATTCAAAAAAGAGTAAAGCGTTTGTTAAACGTTTTAAGGAAAAATATAAGAAACCGCCCGATGCTAAAGCGGCACAAGGATATGATGCGGTGAATCTTCTCGCCTGGGCAATTGAAAATAATAGAACCACAGTACCTATAGAAATAGCCACCGCCTTAAGATATATGAAAAGATGGGAAAATGTGGTCGGACCTTACCGGTTTAAAAAGAATGGAGATATTACCAGCCGAACCATTCATATTAAAGTGTTATCACCTGGTGGTGAATTTAAAAAAAATCAAAGATAGTAACTACTCAGCCCCCAAAAAAAAAGCCCCCTTTCATCCATTAGATAAAAGAGGGCTTTTTTAAATTTTAATTAAATGGTAACTACTCAGCCTTAAAATGCGATGGAGTACATTCGAGGTTTGAGTTTTTCTTCAAAAAACTCAAACCTCGAATGCTTTAGCTTTGTTGCTCTTTTTGGAGTACATTCGCATTTCAAGGCTGAGTAGTTACCATTTTTTATCGGTGAAATCAAATAGTTACAGACTATTAGAATTGCTGTTTCCCTTCCATTTTTCTTGACTGAAATGACCTTTTCGAGTATAATGCAATCGAACGTTTAACGTTCGATGCTTGAGTTTTTTGAAGAAAAACTCAAACCTCGAAAGGAGTTTTGAAAGGGGTGGTGGCGATGCCTATACCTCATGACGTATTTGTCGATGAAATTGTTATCTGATAAAAAACGAGAGCAAGTTTAAAACAGTATCTACTAGCTAGAATAAGGATTGAAACAATGAAAATAGCAGTAACTAGCCAAAACAAACGCGAAATCACAGGACATGCAGGACACTGTCGTAAATTTTGGATTTATCAAATCGTTGAGGGTAAAGTCGGCGAAAAAACTTTGTTGGAACTGCCTAAAGAACAAGCGTTCCATGAAAGTCATGGCAATGACCCCCATCCCCTAGATGACATACAAGTCTTCATCACAGGTAGTATGGGTATGGGTTTGGTCAATCGGATGAATGCAAAAGGCATTGAAGCCATTAGCACTCAGGAAAAGGAGCCAGATAAAGCCGTTGCCGCTTATCTTGATGGCAGTATTGATAAGTTGCCACCACATCAACCTGGAGAACATCATGAAAATCATGGAAACCAGCATTAACATTATCGTGGAGAATCAATGTGAAATCCAAAAACGATAAAGGGCATAATCAATCGTTTATAAATCAACACAATACCAAGAAAAGAATTAAAGCAGAGGTCAGTCTGTTACTGATTTTATGTATGTTGGTATTAATAAGCGTTGGTTGGCAGGAGATTAGCCATAATCACTTCACAGGTGGAATGGAACAGGAAAGTTTGACTTATCTTGATGAGACGATGCATAAGGCGGGGGCTGCATTTTTAATCGCTCGCGCCCTTAATGCGACACTTTCTGTTATGCAAAGTTTTACGATCACGCCCTTTATCGGCGAGCTTTCATTAGGGGAAGTCCTTGATCCTATCAATGATCTGGTTGAACGTTTTTCCTTGATTATGTTGTTGGTGACTGTAGCGATAGGGATTCAAAAGTTGCTGATGGAAATTGGTATTTCCGTTAATTTGACTTATGTCATTTTACTCGCGCTACTTTTGATATTATTTAGTCTCTTTTCCCGGACAAAAATCTCAAAACATCGCTTGCGCCTTATAGCTTATAAACTACTCCTGCTTGTTTTATTAGTGCGTTTTGCCATTCCAGTGACAGGGCTGATAGGTTCACATATTTCCTCCGTTTTTTTAGCGGATAAACGTGATGTTGCCATGCAACGCATTGAAATGTCTAAAGAAAAATTTTCTGAAATCACCGTTCAAGAAGTGGCGACTTCGCCAAAGGCGAGCTTAGGAAAACTTAAAAAAGATTCAGAAGAAATTGTGACTGAAATTATTAAGTTGATTACTTTGTTTATTTTTGAAACGATTCTGTTTCCGCTTTTAGTTTTGTGGGGATTGATTAAGGTGTTTGGGGCGATATTTTACGCGCCAGTGATGAAACCTTATGAAAATGAACCTGTGGGCGTTTCACGTTGAAAATAATGTTCGAGGTTTTAGGAATGTGCATGAAATAATATCGACCACATTTGAGGTTTGAGTTTTCAAAAAAACTCAAGTCGAGGCTAACGTTTTTTTAAAGAAAAAACGTTAGCCTCGACTCGAATACCTGACCGGTTTTGGAAACCGGTCAGGTTTTATTCAACATTGTGGAATTTATTTCATGCACGTTCCTTAGTTTTTGTCATCAGTAAAAACTGAAAATCGCATGAATAGGTGATGTCTTAATAGACTGTTTTTTCTTGTGGTTATTTTTCTTGTTGAGCGAACCACTCAGCATACTCAGGAAAACACCGCTTTATTTGTATTTCCAACCCATTCCGATTTTTTTCATCCGCATTTTCCCACCATTCATTTAGCCAATTAAATAATAATTCTAATTGAGTTATTTGTTTTTTAGGTTGTTCCCTTTCATACATTTCCCCTTTGCCCATTAAAAGCCAATTAGGATTTATGCTTAATTTTGCGCATATTTTTATAATGGCATCACTTTCTGGCATACTTTCACCATATAGATAATCTTGTACACTTCTATATGGAATATCACATGAACCTATCCCACTATTCAAAAATGTAGAACAATGAATAAAAATATTTTTATTTTTGACAATCGGTTTAAGAAATCCGATTTTTTCAAAAAATCGGATTTCTTAGCGACGAAAACGAGTAGTGGGATAGGTTCATACTTCTGCAAATTCCGTGTTTTTAGTGCAGTAGCTGGTCAGCATATTAAAATGCCTTCAAGAGTGATTCCGGTTTTTCGTTTTAGCTCTTCCTTGAATAGAAAAGTTATTCAACACTTTAAGTGAATTTATATTTAGTGCCATTGTTGAATGGCACTACCATAAATTGATTTTATCAAACCGATAGCTGTCGTTTAAGAGTTCCAAATCTACCCTAATTGAAGAAAAATGAACCGCGACCGGTGGCAGGCATTTTATGATGTGAATTGCTTCGAGCGTCTATGATAAAGAATTTTAGGCCTGTTTTTTAAGAGCCGATGAAAAATGACTATTTAGTCGAATGGCTTAATTTTTAAAAAAAAGGTAATTACTCAGCCTTGAAATGCGAATGGAGTTCGAGGTTTTAGTTTTTTTTTTCAAAAAAACTAAAACCTCGAAAACGCTTTAAGACTGAGTAGTTACTAATATTTTTTCAACGCTTAAATCACGAACAACGTTTGATGGTTTTAATCGTTATTGTGTGATTAATAGTGGTTATCAGACGACAGTCTCTGATGAGAATAAGATATTGGTATCTGAAAGTGAAAGGTGTTATTATGAGTATTCAAAATGGGACTGGAAAAATGCTTATTGGTCTTTTTTCATTTTTTTGCGATTGGTGGTTATAGTGCTGAGATCATAACGACTTTGGTTAAGTCAAACCATGAGTTATCAGTTCGAGGTTAAAGTTTTTGTGAAGCAAAAACTTTAACCTCGAACTGAATTTCTAAGCTGGAATCGAAAGTTGATTTGACAGAGAAACCACCCGACATTTTAACTTATGTATAACGATGAGAGCTGGAACTTGGAAACGAGATATTATAAATAATCGGTCATATCAGCCGATTTCTGTTCGTTATTATTAGAGGATTATCCCATGAGTCTATTAATGGATGCTTTAAAAAAAGCGGATGAGAATATGAAAGAAAAAACTTCTCAAACGCTTGATCAAACTGATGAGACTCTCAATGTAAATGAGGAGCCACTTTTTACTGAGACGATAGAGGATAGTATTCCTTCATCTCAGTTTGAGCAAACTTCTGAATCATCCAACAAAGATTGGAATGAAGAATTGCTTGACTCTTTTAAAGACATCAATTATCAAAAAGAAAACGGAACATTTCTTCCTGAACCAAATAAAATTAACGATATTGACGATTTAGTTGATTTTAATGAACTTGATTCAGAAATAGAAAAAAAAAGAGAGACGGTTAATTGGGAAGATGATATTCTGCCACAATTTCAACATGATAATGAGGAAAAGTCTGAAAGCGAAGTTGACGAAGTTGAATCTTTGGAGTTTGAACAGTTCACTTATGATGACGAGGTTGCCCTTCTTGGCAAACCGTTTAAAGACGGTGCGATTAAAGAGAACCAAACCATTATAGAAAAAAAAGCCTTTGAGGATTTTTCCTATAACGAGGCGGTAGAAAAGCAGACAGAGAAAATTGATGTGCAGGAATTTGAACCCGCTCAAGAAGACAGAATTTTTTCCGATAAGTTAGAAGAAGAGCAAGATGAATTAAAAACTGATGTGCAGAAAATTGAACAAACTCAAGAAGAGCGCATTTTTCCTGATGGAGAAGAACTACAAGAAAAAGTGAAAAGTGAAGTGCAGAAATTAGCAAAGACAGTCATTGATATTTCCGATGGGTTAAAACAGCAAGATGAATTGAAAACCGAACGGCAGAAAGCAGATGTTTCAAAAGTGATCACAAAAAAAGTCCCTCGCCCTAAAGATGCACAGCGCATTTTAGCCGCAAGTACTCCTCCTTCCTCTTCCAAAGGTGCTACCTGGTTATATGGCATATTAGGCGTATTACTCGTTACTATGGGAGCCGGATATTATTATATTGAAAATTATTTAGCATCTTCTTCTTCCTTTCTTCTTACGCCACAGCCAAAACAAAATTTAGAGGTAGCGCAGCAGGAATCACAGCAATCTGTTGATAAAATTCGATCTAAAAAACCTGAAAAACGGCCTGAAAAACGGTTAGAAATATTGCCTGAAACGCTGCCTGAAACGTCGTCTGTTCAGCTAAGTAAACAAACACCTCCAGTGATTGATGAGATTAAAAAGCCCGATTTGCCAACCAAAGTTCAATCAACTGAGAAACCAAAAACGCCTATTTCTTCCCCTGTTCAATCTCATCCCATTATTCTCAATAAAAAATTTGAACTGGCGCCAAAAAAATATATGACTACGCCTTCTCAAAAGCCGCCACAAAAGTCTGCGCCTTCAGAAAAAAAATCCGAAAAAAAAGAAGTACCGTTGTTACCTCAACCCCCTGGCATTCAGATACGCAAAACCGTTATTACTAAAATTAATGCTGAATTATCAAAAGGTTATAACGCATTTCAACAGAATGATGATTGGACGGCACAACGTGCCTATACTAAAGTTTTACAACAA
Source organism: Thiotrichaceae bacterium (assembly GCA_029939505.1). GTDB lineage: Bacteria > Pseudomonadota > Gammaproteobacteria > Beggiatoales > Beggiatoaceae > QNES01. The sequence goes on from JAOZSV010000248.1 coordinate 6,193, forward strand.
GACGAAAATAATCGTGATGCTTTATTAGGGCTTGCGGCGGTGGCTTTACGAAAGGGTAACAAAGCACAGGCGCAACACCATTATCAACGAGTCTTACATTTATACCCTCAAGATACTTATGCACAGGTGGGTTTAATCAATACTTTAGATCATTTTTCCCAAGAGACTGAGAGCCAATTGAAATTATTACTCAAAAAAATGCCAGAATCGGCTTATATACATTTTAGTTTAGGTAATTTTTATGCCCGCAAAGGGCGGTGGGCGCAAGCGCAGAAAGCCTATTTTAATGCTTATCGTTATGACAAAATTCAAGCGGATTATGTTTATAACCTGGCTATCAGTTTAGATTATCTGAATCAACCGTCGCTTGCTTTAACTTATTATCAACAGGCATTAGAGCTGGCATCAAATCAGTCGGTTCATTTTAATTCCAAATCCATCTTAAAACGGTTGCAGACTTTAAAGACTCATCAGTACTGAAGCATATCATATCGGATATGATGGAGTCTAACGCTTTAGCTTTGTTCGCTAGTGCATGACGGCGGAAATTTTCAGACCATAGAGAAATCCGATTTTTTGAAAAAATCGGATTTCTTTGCCATTTAAAATGGTCTGGGAATTTCCGCCATCCTGTACTATAGTCATTCGCAAATGAAAAGGTATCTTTGAAAATTTCATGTGTTATAAAG
>JAOZSV010000249.1 GCA_029939505.1 Thiotrichaceae bacterium
AGAAATCCGATTTTTTCAAAAATCGGATTTCTTAAACATTGCGTGTGTTTCTTAGAAATCCGATTTTTTCAAAAATCGGATTTCTTAAACCTGTGGAAAAAACTGAAACATCGAAAAGAGTTTTGCAAGAAGCTCACTCTGTCAAATTTTATTAACTCTTTGATTTTTAATGTTTTTTATATATATCCTTTCTTATAAATAATCCTTGTAGTTATTACTTGTGGGATGGATTCATGAACAATTCGTTTTTTAAGTACTGTGGATAAACGAAAGTGATTAACATTGCTATAATTATCGTTTTTTAATTCGCATCAATAACTTCTTAACTCACAATTCACAATTGACAATTATATTTAAGAGCCTTCTGTAATAGATTTGTTTTTGAATTAAGGTGAAAAAATGGAAATAGCAACATTAAATTTAAATATGCTTGGGCTGCTACCTGAAATCGTGCTACTCACGATGGCTTGTCTTATTTTGGTAATTGATACCTATTTACCAAAGCATCAGCGTTATTTAACTTATCAACTAACACAAGGCACTTTAATAGGCACCGCCCTACTTATTTTTGCCAGTTTTCCCGAACAACGGGTATTAGCGATGAATGATATGTTCATCAGCGATCCGATGGGGGCAGTACTCAAATTATTTATCGTCCTTATGGTATTTTTTGCGTTTATCTATTCGCGGGAATATCTGCGTGATCGCAACATCCTCAAAGGCGAATATTTTGTATTAGGTCTTTTTGCCGTTTTAGGCATGATGATCATGGTTTCTGCCCATAGTCTGCTGACAGTCTATCTCGGTTTAGAATTGCTCTCATTATCTTTATACACAATGATTGCCATGCACCACAAATCTCAAACTGCGTCTGAAGCGGCTATGAAATACTTTGTCTTAGGTGCAATCGCATCAGGCATGTTGCTATATGGTATGTCTATGCTATACGGTGTCACAGGCACCTTAGACTTAACAAGGCTTGCCCAAACCATCAATCAAATCGCAAATGATCACACAGTATCACTTGCCATTACACAAAGCATCAGTGAAATTAAGAATGACAATATCGCAGTCATCGCTATTGGACAACAAATAAGTGAAAATGCGGCAGGTGCGACAGCAGCTATTGCACAAATCCTGAGTGAAAATACGGATAATACAGCAGCCATAGCCGCTATCAAACCTATCATTGATCAAACCATGCAATCATACACAATATTACTGTTTGGTTTAGTCTTTGTTATCATTGGAGTCGCCTTTAAATTAGGGGCAGTACCATTCCATGTCTGGATACCCGATGTCTATCAAGGCGCACCAACAGCAGTCACGTTATTTATTGCCAGCGCACCGAAAATAGCCGCCTTTGCCATGTTAATGCGTTTATTAGTCGATGGACTAGAAGGCCTACAGGTCGATTGGCAAAACATACTTATTCTGCTATCAATTCTATCAATGGCAACAGGTAACATTATTGCTATTGCCCAAACGAATATCAAACGCATGTTAGCCTACTCAACCATTGCCCACGTTGGCTACTTAATGCTTGGGGTACTCACAGGTACTCAAGAGGGCTATGCAGCCTCCATGTTTTACGTCATCGTTTACGCGCTAATGACGCTAGGTGCCTTTGGCATGATAATACTACTCAGTCGTGCTGGCTTCGAGGCGGAGCAACTTGACGACTTCAAAGGCTTAAACGAAAGAAATTCTTGGTACGCCGCACTCATGCTAATTGTAATGCTATCAATGGCAGGTATGCCACCCATGATTGGATTCTGGGCAAAATGGTCAGTATTGGCACAAGTTATTGATGCAGGATTTATTTGGTTAGCCATCGTTGCCGTGATGTTCGCCATCATTGGCGCATTTTACTATCTGCGAATTATCAAACTCATGTACTTCGAGAAAGCAGAAGACAAGACACCGATTGAAGCAAATATAGATATGCGTATCGCCCTCAGTGCCAATGCGTTAATCATTTTATTGCTTGGCATCATGCCACAAACATTGATGGTGGTGTGCTTAGGCGCGTTAGGGGTTTCTTAAACCGTTTGGCTAAGAAATCCGATTTTTGACAAAAATCGGATTTCTCAGCCCGAATAGAATAGCTTTGCGTAACATCAGTTCCACCGATTTCATCGGTGGCTATTCACATTTCACCCCGTTGGGGTTAGTTTCAACCCTGAAGGGGTTAAACATGAATAGCCACCGATGAAATCGGTGGAATTTAGGTGGGTTCATTAAGTGAGACTTTGATAGAAGAACGACGGAGTGCGTTATGAAGGCTTTTTTGGATACATAAATTATCGGATATGATGGAATACAACGCTTCCGCTTTGTCTTGGAATACAACGCTTTAGCTTTGTGCGTCTGTCTGGAGTACAACGCTTTAGCTTTGGACACATTAAAAAAAATTATGAGCTTAACCACAACCTCCGCAAAAAATATCGCCCACGTCTTAATTGAAGCCCTACCCTATCTCAACCGTTTCGTCGGCAAAACCTTTGTCATCAAATACGGCGGCAACGCAATGGTTGATGAAAAACTCAAAAATAGCTTTGCCCGTGATATAATTTTAATGAAACGAGTCGGCATGAACCCCATTGTGGTACATGGAGGAGGACCACAAATCGGTCATTTATTAAAGCGATTAGGTAAAAAAACTGAATTTATCCAAGGAATGCGCGTCACTGATAGTGAAACGATGGATGTTGTACAAATGGTACTGGGTGGCTTAGTCAATAAAAATATTGTCACCTTAATTAATCGTCATGGCGGTGCAGCAGTAGGATTGACAGGTAAAGATGCTGAATTAATTCAAGTTCGCAAATTAACATTTACCCGCGATAATCCAGAAATGAATGTCCCAGAAATTATTGATATAGGACATGTCGGCGAAATAACCAGCATTAATACATCCATTATTGATTTACTGATTCATGGCGATTTTATTCCCGTGATTGCCCCAATTGGCGTTGGCGAAAATGGACAATCCTATAATGTCAATGCAGACTTAGTGGCGGGCAAACTCGCACAGGTTCTCAAAGCAGAAAAGTTAATGTTATTGACGAATACCGCAGGTGTTTTGGATCAGCAAGGGAATTTATTGACGGGTTTAAACGCAGAACGAGTGCAAGCATTAATTAAAGAAGGCACCATTAAAGACGGTATGTTGCCTAAAGTGCATTGTGCCTTAGACGCAGTGCGAGGGGGTGTGCAGTCCGCCCATATTATTGATGGGCGCGTTGAACATGCCGTGTTATTAGAAATTTTTACTGACGAAGGAGTGGGTACTTTGCTGAATAGTGAAAATGCGAATCCAATTTTAACTCTTAACTGATGTGACGCAAGGTGCTTCCAAATTCTGCCAAATTCCATAGGTTTCACCTATGGCTATTCACATTTCACCCCGTTGGGGTTAGTTTCAACCCCGAAGGGGTTAAACATGAATAGCCACCGATGAAATCGGTGGAATTTAGAAGCACCCTGCGTCACATCAGCTCTTAATTCACATTGAAAAAAACAACCTCTAACATTCCAAAATATCAGGAGGCGCATACCATTGGAAAACGAATACAACTTATCATTATTTCCCTGGGCTATACTATGTTTTGTCGATTTCAGCGGTGAAATTAAACAAGTCACTCCCGCCTTTGCAAAATTATTGGGTCGCCAAACGGGTGAAAACAACTCGGAATCAGAAACGCATACGAAAGAAGTTTGGCCTAATCTCCTAGACTTAGTTCATCCCCAAGATCGCCAAGCGATTGAATTAGCTATTTCACCGAACAATCGCTCAACAGATGAAATGTCTTATGAAATTCGTTGCCAACATATCAATGGCAACTATCAATGGTTATTATGGAACCTAAAGCCAAATGAGCAGGGATTTTATGCACAAATCACCGACATAGGAAATTATAAAGCAAAAGAATTACAAGCTGCTGCTGGAAGCGATCAACATTTATTGTTAATACTAGATAGTCTGGACGCTTTTATCTGTGTTGCTGATATAAAGACTTCTGAGATTATCTATGAAAATCAATATGCTAAGGAAGTTTTGGGTGATTTTGTCGGCACAATTTGCGGGAACTTACAATCCATTCAATGTTCAAAATTGTCTTCTCAATGTTCAAAATTGTCTTCAAAAAACTTGAACATCGAACCCAATTGCGCTTTTTGTAACCAAGATGAACTGACAAAAGAAGAACCTAGCACATTACATAAGTGGGAATGTTATAACGACTTAACGAATACGTGGTATGAAGTACATAACCGTGCAATTCGTTGGATTGACAAACGCTGGGTGCGCTTAGAAATTGCCTACGACATCACGGAACGCAAACGGGTTGAACAAGTCATTAAACTCGGTCAAAAACGTTATATGTTAGCTGCCAGTGCCGGAAAAACAGGCGTATGGGATTGGAATCTTAAAACCAAAGAAATGTATTTAGGTCCCCATTTAAAAATTATGCTTGGCTTCGCTGATAAAAGACCGCTTAATTCATTAGATGCTTGGCTCTCTCACATCCACCCTGATGATCTAAAACGCTTACGCAAGGCTTCACTGAATTATTTGCGAAAACGTATTCCCAACTTTGATGAAGAATATCGTCTGTTAGCAGCGGATGGAACGTTTCGTTGGATGAATATACGCGCAACAACGATGCGTGATGAGAAAGGTCATGCCTATCGCGCGGTGGGAACGAATACGGACATTACAGAACACAAAAAGGCGGAAATTGAATTACAACGAAATAAAGAAGCCGCGGAATCCGCTAATCGCTTCAAAAGCCTCTTTTTAGCGACGATGAGTCACGAGATTCGTACACCAATGAATGGGGTACTCGGTACAACTGGATTGTTATATCAAACGAAGTTGACGCGCCAACAACAACATTATGTCCAGATGATAGAAAATGCGGGATATGCGCTGTTAACGGTGATTAATGATATTTTAGATTTTTCAAAAATGGAAGCCGGTAAAGGCTTAACACTTAACATTATCGAATTTGAACCCAAAAAATTAGTTGAAGAAATGGTGAATTTATTTGCTGTTTCCGCTCAAAGTAAGGGATTAAAAATATCTTATGAATTACCATCCAGTTGGCCTAAAAAACTACGGGGCGATTCCAATCGTTTGCGACAAATTCTCAATAATTTATTAGGTAATGCGATTAAGTTTACTAATCATGGTGAAGTGCAGTTGCGCTTGTCGGTGAGTAGCGAAACGACGACAAAGATTGTTTTATGCTTTGAAGTGAGTGATACAGGCATTGGTATTCAAAAAAAATCCCGTAACAACTTGTTTCAATTATATTTTCAGATTGATGAATCCAAAAACCAGTATCAAGGAACAGGGCTAGGTTTATTCATTTCCCGCCAATTAATAGAAAAAATGAATGGGGAAATTGATTTTAAAAGCGAATACGGACAGGGAAGCACTTTCTGGTTTAAAATTCCGCTTGAAAAAGTCACCCCTTCTCAACCCCTCAATCGTACCAATTTTGTTAAGAAAGGGGAAGTTTCAATTATCTCCTCTGAAAATGCTTTTGATGAAAGTGTTGATGAAAACGAAAAATGGCAAGTGTTATTAGCTGAAGATAATATTATTAATCAAGAAGTGGGTAAAACAATACTGACACAACACCATTGTCATGTTCATGTTGCAAACAATGGTTTAGAAGCCATTGAAGCAATAGAGCAACAGGCTTTTGATATTATCTTCATGGACTGTAATATGCCGGAACTTGATGGTTACGACGCAACAGAACAAATACGTGAACTTGAAAAAGAGCAAGGCAAACCGCGTATTCCCATTATCGCTTTTACCGCAGATGTCATGCAATCAAGCCATGAACGTTGTTTATCAGTCGGTATGGATGGCATTTTGACAAAACCCATTGTTCTTTCGGAGTTAGAAGAAATATTAAAGACTTGGTTGGAAAATAAAGAATCAAAAATGCAAGAAGTTCAGGAAGCCAAAAGTTTAAAAGATCAGAATTCAAAGACGGAATCTATTTCAATCCAGACTGAAAAACAGATAACCGATGATGGAATATTGAACACCTTAGATTTGAGTGCGTTAGAAGAAATGCGCGAAAATCTGAAACCAGAAAAAGTCAAATGGCTGGTCAATTTATACTTAGAAGAATTGCCCATTTATTTGAAGACATTACAAGAAGCGATTGCTTCACAAGATAGCGAAGCTTTATATGGCGCTGCTCATAAATTCAAAGGAGCCAGTGCCGTTTTAGGCGCACAGCACATCATCGCTTTCTGTAAAGTTTTTGAAAAGTTTGCAGAGGAAAATCGTTTTGATAAAGTAGAAGAACAATTGGTTCTGTTGAAAATGGAATGTGATCGTGTCGAAAAAGCCTTATTAATGTTCAGTGATTCAGTATAAACGAATGCGAATTAAGAATTGAATTTTTTTTTGAAAATGGAGTCCAAACCTTCAGATTTGGCTCTTTTGGAGTTCAAACCTTCAGATTTGGCTCTTTTGGAGTCCAAACCTTCAGATTTGGCTCTTTTGGAGTCCAAACCTTCAGATTTGGCTCTTTTGGAGTCCAAACCTTCAGATTAGGCTCTTTTGGAGTCCAAACCTTCAGATTTGGCTCTTTTGGAGTTCAACGCTTTAGCTTTGGGCGGACTGACAAAGCTAAAGCGTTGGACTCCTATTTTAACTCTTAATTCGCATTCTCGGTAGGCAAGAAAAAGACTTTTTCGATGTTTGAGTTTTTCTTCAAAAAACTCAATTTGAGATTCAAGTTTTTTCGGTAAAAAAAACCTCGAATCGAAACCACCTACAAAAGTCATAAGTAGTGTCCATCCGGAAACACTTCCAAATCTAAAGGTTTGGACTCCAAAAACACT
>JAOZSV010000250.1 GCA_029939505.1 Thiotrichaceae bacterium
CTGAGGTTTTGGAAACCTCAGAGGTTTTTCGTCAAACACAAACCTCTGAGGTTTTGGAAACCTCAGAGGTTTTTCGTCAAATACAAACCTCTGAGGTTTTTCGTCAAATACAAACCTCTGAGGTTTTGGAAACCTCAGAGGTTTTTCGTGATTAAAAAAGAACAGGGGAATGTCGGGTTACTTTGCTGCGCCATCTAACCCGACCTACTTAACTTCCAAATCTAAAGGATTCGATTCGAGGTTCAAGTTTTTTTACAGAAAAAACTTGAACCTCGAATTGAGTTTTTCTTCAAAAAACTCAAACCTCGAATGGACTCCAAGACTTCACTTAATGACATTGATCCTACGCTCGCTAAACCCACTTTCCCACTTTTCAGATGATGGTGGGTGGAGCGTTCGCTCTACCCACCCTACGATTCAACTTTTAACATAAGCTACGCCGGCTGGCTTTTAATATGCTTGAACACCATACTTGAGTAATAGTTTTGGAAGGATATCATCAAGATTCTGAACTTCCTTGTCTTGCAACTCAATTAGATTAAAGCCGTATTTTTTGTATAGCTCAATTTTCTTTTTCTTCCTGAACTGATACTTAGGATCATTTTCGTAACCCCAATACTCAATGTAAACCTTTCCAGTTGGAATATAAAAATCAGAGTAAACATCTTCTTCTATTGGTAGCTTTCTTTCATAAGCGTGAACAATTTCAGCCATATATAGCCAGTTGTCGATAATCATTTCTGCTTTTGATCGGACAAAGTGTCCATCTGTACTTCGGTGTTTTGCCTCGAATTTATCTCGAAACCCTACCTCCTCTTTTTCATTCTGTTCTTTCTGATCTTTCGTACCTTGAGTACTTTCCATGCCTTTTATAAGGCTTATTGTTTCATTAAGTGACTTTGAGTCTGTTATAGATTCCGCCCAACGGATATAAGGAATACCTGATTTATTGTCTTCTGCTTGAATGCCACCTTGTTTCTTTCCTTGGTCCGTTATAAGCCACCCCCCTTTTAATCCTTTCTTAACCCAACCCAGTTCTGAAAGGATAAAATTAATTTGATGAGGTGATAGTTCAAACTTACGCCCTATAGCTGTAGCGGTTATAAGTTTTGTTGAATCTCCGTTAGATGTGGTTTTTGGTATCTCAATACTAATGTCTTCTGGCCAAACAATGTATTTTCCGTATTGTTGTGATTCTCTATAGGCACCACCTTTCTTTTTTCCATCGCTTGTTAAAACCCATGACTTATCCTTTTTCGAGATGAAGCCAAGTTCTAACAAAAGTGCAAAAAGCTCTTTTGCGGATATGCCGAGAGTTCTTGAAAGTGCTGTTGTGGATATTAGTTTCATAAAAATTGTTATTTTTGATACAGGTTTAATAAAACTTATTTAATTGGAAATTAAGCCAAAAAATCTTATCCTGAACTTTGATGAAATTCTAAACATGATGTTTAAAAATTTCAAATTAATTTACCATTAATTTTTTGTAACTACTCAGCCCCCTCGTTCATTTTAAGCCTTGGAGTCCAAATCTTTAGATTTGGAGTCCAAACCTTTAGATTTGGAAGTATTCGATTCGAGGTTCAAGTTTTTTACCCAAAAAACTTGAACCTCGAATTGAGTTTTTCTTCAAAAAACTCAAGTCGAGGCTAACGTTTTTTCTTTAAAAAAACGTTAGCCTCGACTCGAATTGATATTTAAGCGAAATCATCCAAATCTGACGGTTTGGATTCCAATAAATATTCCTTAAAATTGCAAGGCTAAAAGCTAAAGCAGGCTCAGCTAAACTTTCTTTTAGTCTGTTTTAACAGATTTGAACTTTCAGCCTTGCAATTGATTTCAAGGCTTAGTTACGCCAAATCAAAATCAATCTTCTTTTCATCCAAATCAACCCGCATCACTTTTACGCGCACCCGATCTGAGAGTCGGTAAACGATACCGCTGGATTCACCCCGTAAACAATGCCTGATGGGATCAAAATGGTAATAATCCTCTTTAAGTGACGACACATGGACTAAACCATCGACAAAAGTGTCTTTCAATTCGACAAACAACCCAAAGGCTGTCACGCCCGTGATCAGGCCATCAAATTCAAATCCCAATTTATCTTGCATATATTCACATTTGAGCCAACTGATTGCATCACGGGTGGCTTCATCAGCGCGGCGTTCTGCCATAGAACAATGTTCGGATAACAGTTCCATTTCACTGGTTGTATAGGAAAATTCTTCCGCGGGTTGTTCTTCAAGACAATAATGAATAGCCCGATGTATCAATAAGTCAGGATAGCGACGTATTGGCGACGTAAAATGCGTATAAGCGGGATAGGCTAAACCAAAATGCCCTTGATTTTTAAAGTGATAAACAGCTAATTGTAAACTGCGAAGCAAAACCGTTTGAATCATGCGAAAATCAGGGCGATCATGTATTTTTTCTAATAATCGGCTGTAATGTTTCGCTTGGGGCTTATCTTTTCCCCATAGCTTTAAAGCCTGTTCTTTCAAAAAACCCTGTAAAGCAGTCAACTTTTCTTGAGTAGGGCTTTCATGAACGCGATATAATAACGGCATTTTTCGTGCGGTTAACCATTCAGCCGTGGCGACATTCGCCGCTAACATCATTTCTTCAATCAATTTATGCGCGTCATTACGAATTGAGGGAACAATCTGCTCAATTTTTTTCTGTTGATTAAAAATAAAGCGGGGTTCAACCGTTTCAAAATCAATCGCGCCACGTTTTTTACGGCGTTTAAGGAATAATTGGAATAACTGATGTAAGTTATCAATCTGTGGCAATAGGTGCGGATATTGAAAATGATTCTCATCACCTTCTAACACCTTTGCGACTTGAGTATAAGTCAAACGCGCTGCTGAACGTATCACCGCTTTAAAAAAACGAGTACGTCTGGTGCGCCCATAAATATCAATCGCTAATTCACAAACGAGACATAAACGATCAACATTGGGTTTGAGCGAACATAATTGATTAGATAAGATTTCGGGCAACATCGGAATCACTTTATTTGGAAAATAAACGGAGTTAGCCCGTTCTTGTGCCTCAAAATCTATCGCGCTGCCAATCTCGACATAAGTTGACACGTCAGCAATCGCCACGCGCAGCAGCCAGCCTTTGCCTCGCGGCTCACAATGGACGGCATCATCAAAATCAAAAGAATCTTCGCCGTCAATGGTGACAAAAGGGATTGAGCGCATATTTTCACATCCCGCCAGATATTTTTTTGGAATTTCTGGCGTAAATTCAGCCGCTTCCTGTAAAACTTCCTCTGGCCATTTATGTGGCAACTCATGGGCGCGAATGGCAATATCAATTTCCATGCCTGGAGCGCGATTATTCCCGATCACTTCAATAACCTCACCAAAGGGCGGGTTATATTTTGTTGGAGGCGATAAAAGTCGCACGACAACAATTTGACCCTGTTTCGCCTTGCCTTGCCTTTTTCCTTCAATCAATATATTCTGAGTCAGACGACGATGATCTGGCTCGACAAACGCCACATTTTGTCCCCGTTTATGAAAAAAACGACCGACGACTTCTTGTGTATTATGTTCAAGTACTTCAATCAATGCGCCTTCACGACGACCTCGATTATCAATACTAATAATATTGACCAAAGCACGATCACCGTGCATTAAACACCGCATTTCCCTTTGGGATAAGAATAAATCTCCGCCCCCTTCATCGGGGACTAAAAAACCGTATCCATCAGGATGCCCTATCACGCGCCCGCGCACTAAGTCCATTTTCTTAGCCACGCCATAACCTTTACGACGATTACGGATTAACTGCCCATCGCGTTCCATTGCTTTTAAACGGCGGTTCAGGGCATTTAAATTCTCTTTTTTAGTGAGCTTGAGCAATTGTGCAATTTGGGGCAAAGTGATTGGTTTGCCCACGGTGTTCAATTGCTGGATGATAAACTCACGGCTGGGAATAGGGTTTTTATATTTTCGCGCCTCGCGTTTAATAAAAGGGTCTTTTTGGGGCTTGGATTTTTTTTGGGGACGACTCATTAATATTTGGGGATCATTAAACCAAAACTGACTTTATGTGAATTTTGATTTTTAAAATATATCGTTATGTTATTACTGACATATTGAGATTTCAGTTTATCTTCAAATTATCTTCAAAAACTCAAACTTCAAATGCTTTAGCTTTGTAAATCCGTCAAAAAAACGCCCAAAGCTGAAGCGTTTTCGAGGTTTTAGTTTTTTTTTCAAAAAAACTAAAACCTCGAGATCCATTTTTAACTCTTAATTTGCATTAAATGTCAATTATTATGCTCTTTCAATCTCAATAAATCAAGAAGTTGGATGAAAAACAATATTTCATTACCAATTTCGCACAGGCGAAACCGCGTTTTCGAGTATGTTCGTCGTACACATTGCAAGTAGTTTTTATTCCTCATCGCTGTCCATTCTTCTTTGGTGGGTAAACGCTGGAATGGTTGAACTCAATTGATCCCAAATGCTATTATAAATAAAACTTTTTAGTGAGGTTTATATAAAAATGCAGATACAACGTGGCTGCGTTGGGAAACCTCGAAAACGCTTTAGCTTTGTTCTTTGGTATCCAACATTAACTTTGTTCTTTGGTATCCAACATTAACTTTGTTCTTTGGAGTACAACGCTTTAGCTTTGTCCGTCCAAAAAACGCCCAAAGCTGAAGCGTTTTCGATTCGAGGCTAAAGTTTTTTTGAAGAAAAAACTTTAGCCTCGAATTAAGTTTTTCTTCAAAAAACTTAAACCTCGAACTCCTATTTTAACTCTTAATTCGCATTTTAAGTTTTAGTTTAGAACTGACAGGTTTCAAAAACCTATCAGTCGTTTCCGATATTTATGATTTCAGCCATCATTGTTAATTATTTTCTAGCAGAATCGACCATTCGTGCCGTATATTCTTTGCTACCACCCAATCAACAAGAAGAGATAGAAATATGGATTATTGATAACAGTGAATCAGAAAAAGAAGCGAAAAAGCTCAGAGAAAGTCTGGGGAAATTTTGTCATTTGATTATCAATGACAAAAATGTCGGTTTTGGCGAGGCTTGTAATCAAGCTTATCAACAGGCACAGGGAGAATGGATTTTTCTACTCAATCCCGATGCTTATTTAGAACCGGGAGGGCTGACTGCCCTGCGATTTTTTTTGCAAAATAACCGGCGAATTGGTGCGGTAGGACCCCGTATTTATTGGGATGATGCTCATCATTTTTTGTTACCCCCAAGTTTGCCACCAACGCCTTGGCAGATGTTTTTAAATTTACCCTTGGGTTATCTGGGCGGAAAATTGACTTGGTTCAACAGTTTAAAATATCGAAATCGTGCAGTACATTATTGGCACTCCACAACGCCCTTGCGTCAACAAAATTTGTCAGGCGGGCATGTATTATTGCGAAAGGAGGCTATTGAAAAAGTGGGTGGACTTTTTGATCCACAATTTTTTTTGTACTACGAAGATACTGATCTTTTTTTGCGATTACGCCAAGCAAACTATCAGTTATTTTTTTTACCAGAAGCAAATGTGGTTCATGCTTTTGGGGGATGTCGCCCAGAAAAGACCGCCTGGAAATGGACGCAAATGGGAGAATCCCATAATAAATTTATGGATAAATACTATAAGCGTCAGCCATTTTACAGGTTTGTAAAACAACTTTATCAAAAAGAAACTCTCGTCGCATGGCAACCTCAAATTGAGGATTTAGGTGTTTTAGAGACTCCCCCTATTTTTCCTGTGCCACTTGCTTTGCAGAAGGGTTGGCTAATGGAATGGAGTTTGGTGCCTTATTTTTTCCCAGCCGCCGGTTTTTTTAGCCAGGGAAAGGAAGCGGTATTTCCAGAATCAATTTGGTCACTTCTACCACCCGCAAGACATTTTGTGCGTATTGGTTCCCCTCATCAATTTTGGGTTCAGCCTAAAATTTGGCAATGGGAAACGCGCATAAGTCATTCGGTTTCATAAATGATGAAACCCAGTTCAAAGTTCACCAAAGGTTTTAAAATGGAATCTTCTTATGTCCCTTATACAGCGACGACAAACTTGCCCCCCGGCAATGTGCTTGTATTGGCTCCCCATCCTGATGACGAAGTGCTTGGTTGTGCAGGGGCTATCATGCAGCATGTCGCGCAAGGGCATTCTGTCAGCGTAATTATTCTCACTGATGGCAGTGCAGCAATAGCGCATCCTGACTCGGAAAGTTTATTAAACACGATCAAAAAACGTCAACAAGAAAGCCGACAAGCCGCAAAAATTTTAGGTTATGGCGAACCTGAATTTTGGGAATTGACTGATCGAACATTGGCGTGTAATGACACACTTATTAAACGGTTATTAGATTGTATTAAAGAGAAACAGATTACACGAGTTTATGCGCCATCAGTTACTGAAATTCACCCTGATCATTATGCGTTAGCGATGAGTGTGGTGGAGGTGGTGCGTGGAGAATCTGTGAGTTTGGCGATGTATGAAATCGGTGTGCCTTTACATCCAAATATGCTATTAGATATAACGCCCGTTTTAAAACGCAAACAAGAAGCGATGGCTTGTTTCATTTCTCAACTTGAAATTCAAAAATATGATGCACATATAAATGGGTTAAACGTTTATCGTACTTATACCTTACAAGCTCAAGTGAAGGCGGCGGAGGCTTATTATGTTCTTAACGGTTTAGAATTAACCCAAACAGGACAACTATTTGGACGTTCACAGCAGAGTATTTTATTAACTGATGTTACGCAAAGCGATTCTATTCGATCTTAGAAATCCGATTTTTTTCAAAAATCGGATTTCTTAAACCTCGTTTCGCCGCTTACTTAGAAATCCGATTTTTG
>JAOZSV010000251.1 GCA_029939505.1 Thiotrichaceae bacterium
CTTTCTAATTGTTTTAATAAACGATTTTTTGTACTCAGCGGTTAGCCTTGAAATAGGTTAGCCTTGAAATAAATTTCAAGGCTAAAAGCTAAAGTCTGCTAAAGCAGACTGCTCCACTTAACAGTGTATTATACTCAAATTGATGAGTAACTATTCCGCCTTGAAATCAATTTTAAGGCTGAGTACAAATGAGTCTTTTCTGGAATCCAACGAATTAATTGATTATGTCCATTGCTGAATTTGATGTGATTGCCCGCTATTTTATTCAAGATTTCCCTAAACGTGCTGATGTGATTTTGGGAATAGGCGATGATGCTGCCCTGTCTTCAGTACCTGAAGGGATGCAACTTGCCATTGCTATTGATACATTAGTAGAAGGGGTACATTTTCCTAAGAACACTTCTCCTGAAGATATTGGTTATAAAGCCCTTGCTGTTAATTTAAGTGATATGGCAGCAATGGGAGCCATGCCCGCCTGGTTCACTTTAGCGTTGACTTGTAGAAAGACGGATGAGGTTTGGTTGACAGGATTTAGTCAAGGACTGCTGGAATTGGCTCAAACTCATGAGATGAGTTTAATCGGCGGAGATACGACCTGTGGTCCTTTAACGGTAACGATACAAGTCACTGGTTTTGTACCCCCTGATAGCGCATTGCAACGAGACGGCGCACAGTCTGGTGATGGCATTTATGTCACGGGTACGCTGGGTGACGCTGGGCTTGGTTTAGCTTCAATACAAAAACGAGTGACTTTGCCCTGTTCCGCACGGCAATTTGTCGAATCGCGCTTAAATCGACCCACGCCGCGTTTAGTGGAAGGGCAAGCATTGCGTGGCATTGCGAGCAGTGCGATTGATATTTCTGATGGATTGCTTGCGGATTTGGGACATATTTTGAGTGCGAGTGGCACAGGCGCGTCATTACAATTGGATTGTCTTCCCTTGTCAAAGACTTTATGTGAATTGAAGCCTCTTGAAAGGGCATGGCTTATGGCATTAAGCGCGGGCGATGATTATGAATTATGTTTTACTGTGCCACCGAATCGGGTAGTGGCGTTACAAAAGGCGCTCCCAATTCGTTCTTATACTCGTATTGGCACAATAGAAGCGGCGAATGGTTTACGTTGCTTGGATGCGAATGGGCGATTGTTTGTGCCTGAAAAGACAGGTTATCAACATTTTAATTAGTGCATTGAAATTGGAGTACAACGCTTTAGCTTTGTCATTGAAATTGGAGTACAACGCTTTAGCTTTGTAAATCAAAAAACGCCCAAAGCTGAAGCGTTGGACTCCTATTAAAAGTATTAAAACGATATAAATCAATTACTTATATTATTAATTGACTAAAAACTTGAACATTGCGATAAAATGAGAATTTAGAAATTTTTAGAATGTTTATGAGATTTTGTTATGATAATATGAGTTTATTCAACAAAGCGTAGCAGTCGAGCCATTTGAACATTCAAAATGAAATCAATTACACTTATTATCACCTTATACCTCTTACTGAATTTGTCTGGATGTAGTATGTTTGCTGATCCTAAAGAGGAAAGCTGGTCAGCAGAACGCTTTTACTCTGAAGCAAAAGAGTCCCTTGATGCTGGCGATTATGAAACGGCTATCCAAAATTATGAATTGTTAGAAGCACGTCATCCATTTGGAAAATATGCACAACAAGCGCAACTTGATGTCATTTATGCCTACTATAAGTATGGTGAGCCCGAATCGGCGATAGTCACTGCCAACAGGTTTATTAAATTATATCCACGTAATCCCCATGTAGATTATGCTTATTACATCAAAGGATTGGTGAATTTTGAAAGCCATCAAAGTTTCTTAACTCGCCTATTACCTCTGGATCGCTCTCAACGTGATCAAAGTGCAGCCATGAAGTCATTTTTGGTGTTTTCTGAATTAGTGAAACGCTTTCCTAACAGTAAATACAGCGAAGATGGCAAACAACGCATGGTTTATCTGCGTAATATGCTGGCTGAATATGAGTTACATGTCGCAAAATTTTATATCAAACGGGGTGCTTATGTCGCGGCGGTTAATCGTGCTAAAACTGTCATTGAATCCTATCAACGTACTCCTGCAGTACGTGACGCTTTAATAATTTTAGCCAAAGCCTATAAGATTATGGAATTAAATGATTTATCGGATAGCACGTTAAAAGTGCTCAAGTTAAATTATCCGACTTATGAAAGGATTGCAGAAGTGAAAAATTTGGTGGTTAAGTGAGGGTTTTAATTGAAGATCATTTGTAACTATACTTAGCGCAGGAACAAACTTTCAGGCAAAAGTTTCGCTGAGCGAAACTTTTGCCTGAAAAACTTTTCTAATGAGGAAGGTAAGGTGGGCAACAAAAAGACGTTGCCCACCCTACTTAAAAATTTAAGTTATGCCCGTGTGCAGTATAGAAGAATGGGGAGTATAAGAATGGGGAATATAAGAATGGGGAATACAAGAATGGTGGGTCGTGTGCGAATTGAACGCACGACCAACGGATTAAAAGTCCGGTGCTCTACCAACTGAGCTAACGACCCATGTGATGATGAATACGCATTTTAAACGAGTTTTAAAAAAAAAGCAAGCCTTTTTTGACATTTTTTTAAAACTTTTTTCTTATAAAAAATAAGTTGTTGATTTATAAGGCAATTAAAAATCGCACCGCTGTTTTTTTTGAAATGAAGAATTATGGCACAAATAAGCCCAATACTTCATTTAAAAAACGCATTCCTGTCTTCGTGCAACAAATACGCTGCGTTTCCTCGTCTTTGCTTAACCAACCCCGCGCATAAGCGTCTTGTATCGGCTTTTCTATACACGCCATATTAAGCCCTGTATTTTCTACAAATTCTTGATTTGTAAAACCTTCAAACAGGCGTAAAGCATTCATCATAAATTCTAGCCCAACCTCTGTTGGCGTAAGTTTTTTCTCATTGCCCGTAGCCGATTTAAAATAACTCTGCGGGTGCTGCTGTTTGGATAAACGAGTAATTGTACCACGCGCCATATCGCTAATTTTACCATGTGCACCTGCTCCAATACCTAAATAATCACCAAATTTCCAGTAATTTAAATTATGCCGACATTGCTGCCCACTTTTAGCGTAGGCGGAGATTTCATATTGAAAATACCCCTGCTCCGCTAAATAATTTTGCCCCGCTATTTGCATTTCCCAGAGTAAATCATCATTGGGCAATTCTGGTGGTGGCTGATGAAAAAACAAAGTATTAGGCTCAATCGTCAATTGATACCAAGATAAATGGGGTATCTCAAAAGCCGCCGCTGTTTGTAAGTCTTTCAACGCCGCCTCAATTGTTTGCGTGGGCAAACCAAACATTAAATCTAAATTGAACTGATTAAATCCCGCTTTGAGCGCGGCTTCGATGGCATTAATCGCTTCAATGCGCCCATGAATTCTGCCTAAATGTTGTAAGGCACTTTCATCAAAACTTTGTATGCCCAATGAGAGACGATTAATGCCCGCTTCACGAAATCCTAGAAAGCGAGCATTATCCATGGTGCCTGGATTCGCTTCTAAAGTAATCTCTGCGCCTGCCATGACAGAAAGTCGCGCCCGCACCCCTGATAATAAATCATAAATCGCGTCAGGTGATAATACACTCGGCGTACCTCCCCCAATGAAAATACTACGGATTACGCGCCCCTGGATTCTGGGTAAATCCTGCTCTAAATCAGCAAGTATGGCAGCAATATAATCACGTTCTGGTATTTTACCCTGTATTTGATGAGAGTTAAAATCACAATAGGGACATTTACGGATACACCAGGGAATATGGATATAGAGACTTAAAGGGGGTGGTTTGGTAAAATGAAATTTTTTATTGATAATATGTACTCCCATTTTTTTTTGAATAGACAAAGCTAAAGCGTTGTACTCCTATACAAAGCTAAAGCGTTGTACTCCTATACAAAGCTAAAGCGTTGTACTCCAATTGGGCGTTTTTTGGAGTTCAACGCTTCAGCTTTGGGCGTTTTTTGGAGTTCAACGCTTCAGCTTTGAATAAGTAATTAATAACTAATATGAAAAAAACGATTCTTGTCGTAGGTGGTGCAGGCTATATCGGCTCGCACATGGTTAAAATGCTACTTGGTGCAGGTTATGAAGTAGTGACTTTAGATAATCTCTCAGGCGGATATCGAGATGCAGTCTTAGGTGGTGATTTTGTTTTTGGTGATACTGCTGATCGGGTCGGATTAGATCGCCTTTTTGCGGGCTACGCCTTTGATGGTGTTATGCACTTTGCCTCATTTATTCAAGTGGGTGAATCGGTGCAAAATCCGAGCAAGTATTTTCAAAATAATGTCGCCGCCACCTTAAATTTACTGGATACAATGGTTGCTCACCGCGTAAACGCTTTCATTTTTTCCTCAACGGCTGCCATTTTCGGTGAGCCTCAATATACGCCCATTGATGAAGGGCATCCAAAACACCCCATTAATCCTTATGGCTTATCTAAATGGACGATTGAACAAATGTTATCCGATTATGATCACGCTTATGGATTAAAATCAGTTTGCTTACGCTACTTCAATGCTGCGGGGGCTGATCCAGAAGGGCAACTTGGTGAGCGCCATGATCCGGAAACGCACCTCATTCCCTTAGTTTTACAAGCCGCTTCTCGAAAACGTGAATTTATCACAATGTATGGGCAAGATTATAACACGCCAGACGGTACTTGTGTTCGAGACTATGTCCATATTAATGATTTATGCCAGGCGCATTTATTAGCCATCGAACAGTTATTCGATGGGGCGAAAAGCACAGCGTATAACCTTGGTAATAATGCGGGATTTTCAGTCAAAGAAGTGATTGACATGGCTAAAGAAGTGACAGGGCAAGACATTCCTGTGGTGTTGGGAGAACGACGGAAGGGTGATCCAGATAATTTAGTCGCAGAGTCAAAAAAGGCACAAACCGTTTTAGGTTGGCAACCTCAGTATGCAGATTTAGCGACTATTATTGCTCATGCTTGGCAGTGGGAAAAACGTTAAATATTTTGATTAAAATGGTAAAGCAACTATGTGATTGTAGGGGCGAATCTGCGTGTTCGCCCTATGTGATTGTAAGGGCGAATCTGCGTGTTCGCCCTGCTATAATTTAATGGCATTGACGCAGGAGCGTTGGAACGAGAAAAAATAGTCATATAATATGAGCTACTAGCCATCGTGGGACGGTTTCAAATTCAAGGGCAACCACAAGTGATTGCCCTTATATCATTTCTTGATTTGAATAAATCCCATTCAACTGCAGTGCCAATGATTTTATGGAGTTCGATTATGCAAAAAACGGTAAGCGTTGCTGAAGCGAAAACGCATTTGAGTGACATTTTTTCCTCGTTCCCACGCGCTGGCGTGGGAATGCTTTGACGACGCGCCAGCGTCGCCTGAACGACGTAAACTGGACGCTGGCGCGTCCCGAATGGGTTCCCACGCCGGCGCGTGGGAACCAGAAAAATTATTATTTTATTATAGGTTGCAGTTTGACTATCTCCGGCGGCAAGTCGCTTAACTGGTTGTTATCTAAATTAAAGTAAGTTAAGTTTTGCAGTTGTCCCATCTCAGGCGGCAAGTGGCTTAACTGGTTGTTATCTAAATCAAGCGAAGTTAAGTTTTGCAGTTGTCCTATCTCAGGTGGCAAGGTGCTTAACTGGTTCTTATATAAAGAAAGCGAAGTTAAGTTTTGCAGTTTTCCTATCTCCGGCGGCAAGTGGCTTAACTGGTTTTTCCATAAATAAAGCACCGTTAAGTTTTGCAGTTCTCCTATTTCCGGCGGCAAGTCTTTTAAACCACAATCATATAAACTTAATTCCGTGATTTCGTCATACTCATTCTGCACATAGCCTACTGAATCATATTTAACCTCATCTAATTTTTCTAGCTTTCTACCGATGCGTTGTTCTAATTGTTTGACTGTGGATTCGTTGAGAAGGCGAACGGATGCGTAATAGTCAATAATGGCTTGTCTGCCTTGTTGGACTATTTCAACTGGCGGAGTTTGGAAGGGATTGTCTTTGACATAAATGCCCACATAACTATCAATGCTAACAACTAAATTTAAGTTTAAAAGAGCTTTGGGAAATTTGCTTAACTGGTTGTAATGTAACTTAAGTTCATTTAATTTTTGTAGTTGTCCTATCTCCGGCGGCAAGTCACTTAACTGGTTGTGATATAATTCAAGGATAGTTAAGTTTTGCAGTTGCCCTATCTCCGGCGGCAAGTTGCTTAACTGATTAAAACCTAAATCAAGCTGAGTTAAGTTTTGCAATTTTCCTATCTCAGGTGGCAAGGTGCTTAACTGGTTCTTATATAAAGAAAGCGAAGTTAAGTTTTGCAGTTTTCCTATCTCCGGCGGCAAGTGGCTTAACTGGTTTTTCCATAAATAAAGCACCGTTAAGTTTTGCAGTTCTCCTATTTCCGGCGGCAAGTCTTTTAAACCACAATCATATAAACTTAATTCCGTGATTTCGTCATACTCATTCTGCACATAGCCTACTGAATCATATTTAACCTCATCTAATTTTTCTAGCTTTCTACCGATGCGTTGTTCTAATTGTTTGACTGTGGATTCGTTGAGAAGGCGAACGGATGCGTAATAGTCAATAATGGCTTGTCTGCCTTGTTGGACTATTTCAACTGGCGGAGTTTGGAAGGGATTGTCTTTGACATAAATGCCTTCTTCATACCACTTTTTATCCCACTTAACCTCTAAATTTAAGTCTAAAAGTGCTTTGGGAAACTGAGTTAACTGGTTATTGGATAAATCAAGCGAAGTTAAGTTTTGCAGCTTGACGATTTCAGGTGGCAAGGTGCTTAACTGG
>JAOZSV010000252.1 GCA_029939505.1 Thiotrichaceae bacterium
TTCCAAATCTGAAGGTTTGGACTCCACTTCCAAATCTGAAGGTTTGGACTCCAAGACTTAACTTGAGACGACTTTTAACATTTTTTAACATTGCTCTATCTAAACCTAACCGGTTTGTTCAATGCTTTTCCACAGTAGAAATAGATAAACTATGCAACGCATCCACTAAACGCCAGACTGGTACAACTTCAAGATTCGGTATCTTATCTTGCGGAATATTAGATTTAGGAACAATTGCCCTTTTGAAACCATGTTTAGCGGCTTCACGTAAACGTTCTATACCATTAGGTACAGAGCGAATTTCTCCTGCCAATCCCACTTCACCAAATACAATAAGATTTTTAGACAGAGTAACATTACGCACACTTGATAATACCGCAACCAATGTCGCTAAATCAGCACCCGTTTCGTTGATTCTGACACCGCCTACGATATTGATAAAGACATCTAAATCATAAGTGGCTATCCCACCATGTCGATGTAGCACCGCTAATAACATAGATAACCGGTTTGGATCTAATCCTAATGTAACACGACGGGGATTAGGATTAGGTGATTCATTGACAAGGGCTTGTACTTCAACCAATAAAGGGCGCGTACCTTCATGCGTCACCATGACAACACTGCCTGGCACTTCTGCTTCATCGCGTGAGAGGAAAATGGCGGAGGGATTACTCACTTCTTCTAAGCCTTTATCACTCATAGCAAATACGCCCAATTCATTCACCGCGCCAAAGCGGTTTTTTATCGCTCGTATGACCCGAAAACGGGTACCGCTATCTCCTTCAAAGTAAAGAACCGTATCAACCATGTGTTCTAAAACCCGTGGTCCCGCCAACGAACCATCCTTCGTGACATGCCCAACTAAAAAGATGGCTGTATTTGTTTGTTTAGCAAAACGTACCAGTTGCGCGGCACTTTCACGTACTTGTGTCACGGAACCTTGTGCAGATTGTAGGCGTTCTGTGTGTATCGTTTGGATTGAATCTATCACCATGACTTTAGGTTGTTCCTTTACAGCCATACTCAGAATTTTTTCAACCCGCGTTTCTGTGAGCAACTTGACATTATGAACATCTAATCCTAAACGTTGAGCGCGAAGTCCGACTTGTTGTGGAGATTCTTCGCCAGTGACGTATAAAGGCGATGTGGCGGAAGTTTGACTTAGTTTTGACATGGTTTGTAGTAGCAAAGTCGATTTACCAATACCGGGATCGCCACCAATCAATACAACTGAACCGTTAACTAAGCCACCGCCTAATACGCGATCAAGTTCACCCATTCCTGTAGTGGTACGCGCTTCTTCTATCGTTTCTACGGCATCTAATAAACAAACACTTGCTTCAACACCGCTATAACTATTATGACGAGTTTGATAATTACTAGGAGCTTCTTCTACTACGGCTGTTTCTTCTAAACTACTCCATTCTTCACATTCTGGACATTGTCCAACCCATTTTGAAGTAATAGCACCACATTTTTTGCAAGTATAAGCCGTTTTTTTTCGTGCCATATTTTTTTAAATGGTGATAATAAATCCGATTTTTGAAAAAAATCGGATTTCTAAAATGAGGATATTAATTACCCTTAAACAACCGGAAAAAATTCTCTGTTGTCACACGCGCAATCGTTTCTAAAGTTTCTCCGCGTAAATTCGCGATAAATTCAGCGACATGTCTCACATAAGCGGGTTGATTTGTTTTCCCGCGATACGGCACAGGTGCTAAATAGGGCGAATCCGTTTCCACTAAGAAACGATCTAAGGGAACTTGCTTTGCGACGGTTTGCAAAACTTTGGCATTTTTGAAAGTCACTATGCCTGAAAAAGAGAGATAAAATCCCATATCCATCACTTCTTGTGCAATCTCCCAATCTTCGACAAAACAGTGCATGACACCAGAGTTAGCCTTTTCTTCACGCAAAATGCGTAATGTGTCTTCAATCGCGTCGCGGCAATGAATAATCAAAGGGCGATTGGATTCTTTAGCGGCTTGAATATGGGTACGAAAACGCTGGTGTTGCCATGTTAAATCACCTTCGCTACGAAAATAATCTAATCCGGTTTCGCCAATGGCGATGATATTGGGATCATCTGCTAACTTTGTGAGCGTTGATACATCAACAATCATTTCGCGTGAAGTATTTGGATGAATACCTACAGACGCGAATACGTTATCTATACGTTGTGCGATACCGAGTACGGTTTGAAACTGGTTAATATCAATAGAGACATTGAGGCAATGACTCACGCCCTGAGCCTCTGCTGTGGAAACGAGCGTTTCGGGATCGCTATTTTTAATTAAATCTAAATGGCAATGTGAATCAATTAACATAATTATATCTTCTTAATGGTTAATGGTTAATGGTTAATGGTTAACTAGAATGTGCATAATTAGTACAACGGATTTTAGGTTCAATACAAAAACTTGAATATCGAACTGATCACTTGAGGTTTCGAGCTCGAAATGAATTTTTTTGAATTGACACCGTTATAATCTCATATTCCAATTCATATCTGAAAAAATCCGTTTATTTCGCTAATCCGTTGTACTCAGAGTTTTAAAATGATCTACTAACTTTATTAACATTAACCATTAACCATTAACCATTAACCATTAACCATTAACCATTAATCTACATAGTATAAGTCCGTTTCTCTCGGTTAAGTTTACCAGTCAATATCTGTTCAATTTGTCCCCGGACTTTACCTTCATCCTTATCACTAAAATGCACACCAATGCCAGGAGGTCGTCCACCTTGCGCGCCATTCGGATTAATCCATGCGACGTTACAAGCGACAGGGATTATTTCACCTTTTAATAAAGTCAGTCGCAAAAAGACTTCGTCACCTAATTGATAAGATTTGTTTGACTTAATAAATAACCCCCCCCGTTTAAGAAACGACAAATAGGAATCAAATAAAGTTTCTTCATCAGGAATAGCCAGCGTGAGCATATTGCGGCTCATGCCAAATGCACGCTTTTTCATTATCTTTGTCTCCTTCTGCCTAGCCTAACCCAGGCAATCGCAATTGATTCTAATAATCCTTGTGCTTTAACGTTAGTATTTCCCATCACCAACTGATAAGCCTCATTTTGTAAATCAAGCAGTTTGAATAAACGATGTAAATCAAATTGCTCCGCAAAGCGTTGTAACTTGTTTTGATAATCATGATTAATGAGGTATTGCGTTTGAGCGGTGGATGCATAGCGAATAATGTCCATTGTCCAACTGTGCATCCATTGTAAAATTTGCAAAACATCCTCTTTACTCCAGCCTTCTGCAATACGAATGGGATCATTTTTACCGCTAGGCAGTTCTGCTAAACTGTCAAATAATTCCTGCCGCTTTGTCAACCCTTCCGCTTTTGCAAGGGCAAGTGCCTTTAATGGTGCTTGATTCGAGAGATTAAGTAATAATTTAATATCATAAGCGCGTGAATTGCTCAACTGTTCATGTAACCACGCTTCTGTGATAGCCCGATTTGGATGGCTAAAATCAAGGCGTTGACAACGGCTACGAATTGTGGCACTCAAACGCATCGGTTGGTGACTGACTAACATTATCAACGTATCAGAGGGCGGCTCTTCCAATAATTTTAATAAACCATTAGCGGCATTGCGATTCATTGCCTCAGCCGGTTTGATAATAATGATTTGATAGCCCCCATAATTCGCCGTCAAAGTACAAAATTGAATTAAAGCCCGTATTTGATCAATTGAAATATTTTTAGTACCAGCCGGTTCTATTTCTGAAAAATCGGAATGCGTTTCAGCACGGAACAGGTTGCAAGATTTACAGTGACAGGCTTCTCCTGAAATTTCTTTTAAGTTGTCAATGGAGGGAATATTGTTCTCAAAGGAAGAGAGATTATTAGACATTTTTGCGTTTTCACAGAGCAACGTTTTTGCCAAATGCCGTGCAAATAAGCCCTTACCCATTCCTTCTGAACCACATAATAATAAAGCATGTGGCAAACGATCCTGCTGCCAGCGGCGCATAATTTGTTGCCACAATGTATCATGCCAAGGTAATATAGTATTCATTATTATAAAACGGTTACTGGAATAGAGAATGGTGAATGGTTAATGGTTAATGGTTAATGGTGAATTATGAATGAATTGAATCATTAACCATTAACCATTAACCATTAACCATTATCCTAAACCCACTTCTTTAAGAATTTGTTTCACTTTAGAAAAGCGGAGGGTAATTTTACTCGCCGTGCTAGTTGAGCTGGTAATCGCAGACAGAAATTCATTATCATTCTCCATCATCTCTCTGGAAGCTTTAATAATTACCGCTTTATAAGGTTTAAGTGCTTGCCAGTCATAATCCGCTAGCGCATTTCCCCATGTTTCAAACAATGCACGATTGATAGGATAAACTTTCTGAGAGTCAAAAGGCCATTTTCTAAAAGCATGTTTGCCAAATAATTTATGTGCGTTGAACATAGCACGTTCAAATTCAATCACAAGTTGCTTTAAAGCCTCGTCATTTATTTCTGTATCTATTTTCCGAGAGATTTCAGTAATAAAGGCATTCATTGAACCCATGGGCGCGTAGTCTTTTTCTATGCTTTCAATGAGACGAAACGCACAGCAGGATAAGTTCACGATCTGCCATTCTGACATGTTCACGCAAGTTGCCACTTGTGGCTAAATTGAATGACTCAGATTCCGCCAGTTGTTTTAAAAAATCCCGTGAACGTTTTTTGCTCATACAATGACGAATTTCTTGTGCATTCAAAGGGCTACCACCAGTATTGATTCTTTTAAAGACATCAAATTTCACCTTATCAGGCGTTTGCGGATCGACGACATTCGCAATAATTTGTGTCAAATAAATATGTCTTGCCCACTGTGTGCCTTCAATATCTTTAAAATACTTATTGCCCACTTCTTTCTGGAGATATTCGAGTTTATTTAACTTAAAACGTTTTTTTTCTGGCTTGCATCTGACAAAGTCGTAAATCGCCGACAATCTTTGTAATCCATCAATAACGAGCATTTTTCCATTGTTATCGGCTGAAAAGTAGAAAGCTGGTAGTGGAATATGCAACAAAAGTGATTCAATCAATCTCGATCTTTGCTTATTATTCCAAACTTTACGCCGTTGGAAATCGGGTGCCAGTTGCAAATCCCCTTCATCAATCATGTCAAGGATATTGCGTAATGAAAATGCTTTCGCATCAACACGAATGAGATTTGGATTCCAAGGCGCAGAGAGAATTTCCTCATCCTCATCAGGCGTTTCAAGTTCTACACCTGTTCCCTCGTGATCTTCAGTCTCTTCAATTATTATTGTACCTTGTTTTGGTGACATCTTTATCAATTCTCTTATGGCTGACGCACTTAGTATAATAACTTATTGATTGAGCAGAATAATGAGTACAACGGATTAGCGGAAATAACGGATTTGAAAAAACAACGCTATGAATTAATTAGATTTAATCCGTTTACTTCTAAAATCCGTTGTACTAGATTACAAAGGTGTACCGCCGCTATCAATTCGCGTTGCGATTTCTTGAACTAAATGGCGCGATACTGTATTTTCTATGACAACTGTTTTCAGCATACGTGCTTTAAATTTGTTCCGTTGTATAAAGTGTATATCCGAGAATTTTAATCCATTCAATGAGGCAATATTTCAAGATTGCCCAACTTCAACTGATTAGTCAAAAATGCGACAAGCGTTTGTATTCTTTGACTACCATCAAGAATTTCAAAGTGTTTCTTATTCAAGGTAGAAGTTATGGATAGAAACGGGATCGGAAAACCCAACATCACCGATTCAATAAATCTGGCTTGTTGTTTATGACTCCAAACCAAAGAACGTTGATAGTTTGGAATAAAAAAGTGCTTTGTGCAGAACTGTTCAACGATATAATCAGTTGAAAAATTGAGAATATCATGAGCAAGTTTCCGCTGCAATTGTGCAATTTGATCGCACGAATCATTAACCAATGACGAGGTGATGCAGATTTCTGAATTATTTTGTAATATCAATTCACCATTATTTTTATCTCTCTAAACAAGTATAGCCTATTAATCCTGCACCCAACTCCTGCAAATACAATTATTGAATTATTAATTATTAATTATTAATTATTAATTTAAAAAACTTGAGCCTCAAAAACCCATTTTTTTAAAAAACTGCTTTTTGTATCCTACAGCTTTTGGGATAATGTTTGCAAAACCATTTTCACAGCTTGTTCACGAATACTATAACGGTTTCCACTAAAACAATATTTTGAGGCTTCAAAATGTTGTGCGTCGCTCTTATCTGGAAAAGCATAAGCGATCCAAACCGTACCCACAGGTTTATCAATTGTACCGCCGCTTGGACCAGCAATACCACTAATAGCAATACCCACTTGTGCATGACTCTGTGCCAAAGCACCGTTGACCATTTCTAAAACTGTTTGCTCACTCACTGCCCCATACTTTGCTAATGTATCAGAGCGTACATCTAACATTTCTTGTTTAGCCGCATTGGAATAAGTCACAAACCCTCTATCAAACCAAGCAGAACTTCCTGCAATTGCAGTCACCGCTTGAGCGATCCATCCTCCGGTACAAGATTCAGCCGTGACTAAATACCACCCGTTTTCTTGTAAACGTGCGCCAAGTTTTGTGGCGATAGGTTCTAAATCCAAAAAAGGTGAAATATTGGATTCACCTTTTTGTCTGTTGATATTTTTCATATTATGGTTCAATTTCGTTTTGGGGTTAAAAATGTTATCACATATCAACCACCATATTGCTCATCTCTGCTAAAGTCAATATAATAACTGATGTTACGCACTATGTTTCCAAGAGGTTTAAGAAATCCGATTTTTTCAA
>JAOZSV010000253.1 GCA_029939505.1 Thiotrichaceae bacterium
TTCCAAAGCTAAAGCGTTGTACTCCAATTTCCAAAGCTAAAGCGTTGTACTCCAATTTCCAAAGCTAAAGCGTTGAACTCCAATTTCCAAAGCTAAAGCGTTGTACTCCAGTTTCCAAAGCTAAAGCGTTGTACTCCAATTTCCAAAGCTAAAGCGTTGTACTCCAAATCAAAAATACGCTGAAAGTTCCTTCCTGTGCTATTTACAAAATACAACGGCTCAAGCCGTTTCCACCGATTGTATCGTGGCGAGATTGAAACCAGTGGTGAAAAAACAAAAGTCGAAAGTCCATAGAAAAAGCAAGGTTATCGTTACAAAAAAAATTCGCTCTATCACCGCGTCAAACCTTGAGTTAGAGAAAAATGTGTTGAAACTCAACACAGTCCTGTTGAGTTTCAACACTTTTTTTCAATAGCTTATTGATTTATCAGAAGTTTTTTTTGAAAAAAGGGGGAATTTTTGGGCAAAGTTGAGTTTCAACACATTTTCAGCCGATTTTTCAGCCAATTACCGACCGATTTATAAAATAATCTTATAAATCAATAAGATATTAAAATGGCACATAATATGCTTAAAGAATAGGCGACTTTCACTTGAAGCGGGAAAAGTTTTAAACACATCCCAAGTTTCAAGCAGATGTTGGATGGCCAATTGCTCTCGGAAAGTCTGACCAATTTAACCGACAAATTGAAGGAATGCCGATATGACCAATTTTGGTAACTAACATCAATAGGGCAGAATGGGAAATTCTTTCTCCCGTCTGGGTTTGCAACGGCTCTGTGAAATAGGGTAGGCATATTATGGATACAAATTTATCAACCGCAATTATTTATGAAACTCTGCAAAAATTGTCACTAGGCAAGAAGACTTGCTGTGCCAGTTATAAAATACTCGTAGAAAAATCGGGTTATTGTAAGAATACTGTTCTTAAGACAGTAAATGAATTGGTTTTACGTGGGAAGGTAATTAAACGCAAAACATGTAACAATGTGAAAGGAAATCTGCCGAATATGTATGAACTGGTGTAGTTAATAAGAAACCCCGTTTTTTTAAAACGGGGTTTCTAAAAATTATAGTGATAATAAAAATTAGGCCAAAATCATCGCTACCCTTGTCTGGACAACCCCCTTATAAAAAAAATGCTTTTATTTTCAATAATTTAATCTGATGAAAATAGACAAGGGGTTCACAAATAATAAATTGTTTGAGATAATGCTCCCACTCAATCACTCATCCCAGTCGGATGAGGTTGGGCGTTCCGCCACTGTGCCTGCCCTGTCTGCAACGTTTAAAACGTCACAATGCAGGTTGCAAAGCTTTGGCAAATCATGAACCTATCCGGCCCTATTCTTTTTTGAGCTTAGAAATCCGATTTTTTCAAAAAATCGGATTTCTTAAACCGAATTTTTTGAATAGGGCGGGATAGGTTCATCAGAGAAACACTCCCCAAGTTTCGCCGGGTGACAGATTGCTCTTGGAAAGCCTGAGAAATTTGACTGACATTTTTTGTTTTAAGGGGAGCCGAAGGACCAATTTTGGTAATTTTGGTAGGGCATGAATTTGTAAGTCCTTGATTTAATCAAGAATTTACAAATTCATTGTTTTTTTATGACTTACTTAATACGTGAGTTTAAATACTTTGGAAACTGGCAAGGCTTGGAAGAATTGTAAGACACTTTCTTCGAGGTTCAAGTTTTTCGGAAAAAAACTTGAACCTCGAAACCATTTTATAGTACGGATTAGGGTACCAGAGTTATGTTTTTTGCCGGTGTCTTGGTACTGACCCTGTTTTATACCGTCTTCAGTCAGTTCATAGTAAAGGCGGTTCTTGTGATCACGATGATTGGTTTGTAAGCCAAGTTCGGTTAGTTTTAGATTAACTGGTCTGGCATTTTTTAAACCAACTCGTTTGGCTATTTCGGTTGGAATAAGTAAGGCTTGCTGGATTTCGGCCACCGGGGATTCGATACCAAATAATTGCAATATATCGCAATCAAACTGTTGCTTTATGGAGTTGTTGAGGGCGATTTGTTTGGCATTGCCGATGATACCAAGCTCATCTAATTCTTCGGCTTTGGCTTGGGCGAATGGAATAACTTCTAGTTTTGGGTCTAGTGATACTGAACCTTTGGTTAGGAGTTCAAAAGTCCATTTGGTTACCATAGCGGCAAATTCTGGACTACACCATTGAGCTAAATTAATTGAAGCATGTGGCTCAATCCAAGTACCACGCTTATCGTTTGGCCCTTTTTTGGTGATTTGGATTATCAGGTCTATGGGAATTCCCATAGACCAAGACAGCGCACTAACAAACTCCTTGGTAGACTTGAGACGTTTATAGTCAGCAAATAGTTTATCAACAGATTGGCACATATCAGTTGCGCTTAAATAACCATCACTTGAACGCTGGCGAATTGTAGCACCATGAAAATCACGGCTTATTAATTGTTGGTTGGTCATTTTATAGACTCTCCACAGTAGTTAATTAGGAAGGATTTCACAGACATTTAATAAAAACACTTAGCAG
Organism: Thiotrichaceae bacterium; assembly: GCA_029939505.1. GTDB lineage: Bacteria > Pseudomonadota > Gammaproteobacteria > Beggiatoales > Beggiatoaceae > QNES01. The sequence continues at coordinate 2,528 of JAOZSV010000253.1, forward strand.
AGTAGCATTCTATGGTTACCACCTTTTCGGTCTGCAGTTCCTAGCTAAGTGCATGATGAATAATAAAGATGGGTTATTTGCTTGTCAAGTTTTTTTTCTTAAACGGCCTCTTGTCCTTTAGCGCGGAAAAACTTTTGCCTGAAACTGATAACTGATTACTTATTATTGAATATTTCCCCTTGTTTTAAGTTTAGGTGTAGCAAGGGCAAGCAAGCGTAAGGTGGGTAGAGCGATAGCGAAACCCACCATTTCTCTAATTAATACGATAATCATTTTTCATTAATCGAACGGTTGCGGTGGGTTTCGTTTTACTCTACCCACCCTACGCTCGCTGGATTTTTGCGCTAACGAGATAGATAACACGATGAAAACGCAACCTATTTTAAGCAATTTACAATTGGAATTATTAAAACTCTACGCCAATAATATTTCGGAATTGCAATTATTTGAAATTAAGTTAATGTTAGCCCACTATTTTGCCCAAAAAGCCAGTGATGCGATGGATGACATTTGGGAATCCCAAAATTTAACCGAAGAAACTATGATTGAATGGACAAATGAACACCACCGTGTTAAGAATTGTACTTGATACCAATATCTTGATAGCTATCATTGGTAGAAAATCACCTTTTCGATGGATTTTTGACCAAATTATTGCGGGACAACTTATTTTATGTGTCTCAAACGAAATCTTATTGGAATATCAAGAAATTTTAGAGCGAAAAACGAGTGAAGAAGTGGCTGATAACTTGATTCATTTTCTAACCATTCATCTGTTGTAAAAACAGACATTTTTTATCAATTTCATTTAATTTCTGAAGATGAAGATGATAATAAGTTTGTCGATTGTGCCATTGCTGCGAATGCCGTTTGTTTAGTTTCTAATGATAAACATTTTAAGGTATTGAAAACCATCAAGTTCCCAAAAGTTCATCTATTAACTTTACCTGAATTTGTACAAGAGTTTAAGGATGGATTAACTTAAACTTCTAACTTCCCCTTGTTTTAAGTTTAGGTGTAGCAAGGGCAAGTATATTTTAATCACACTTAAACACTTTAACCTGGTAGGAGACATTAAATTAGGTCAACTCAATATAAACGTACCAATTGGGTACGACGATTGGAGGACTTTTCCTCCGGTTGCTCAAGTGGTTTTGGACTTGGGCAATGCTTAATAGCGGGCATACTCGCTATCTTTAGTGGGATCGGTAGTATCTACTGTGTGTGGCTCGTTCCCTGAAATCCTTAATGTGGAAATAATTATTATGGTCACATCAAAACTTGGCATACCACATCAACTTTATTTATCTATCAAGCTAGATATTCCAAGCACTGTTGTTAATGTCAATCAAAGATACATTGAAGAAGCGATTAGGATAATTTTTAAAAATCATCCACAAGCATTAAATGTGAATTCGCCGGAAGAAGTTCTACAAAAACTGGGGTTTGATACACCTAAGAAAGGAAAATGGACAGATTTTATAGAACGTTTAGAGCAACATACGATGGGAGAAAAGGCTGGTTTGGCGTTTGATGAGGGTAGAAAAGAATTTCGAGATAATTTTGTGATGACAAATCCTTTTTCTGATAGTAAGCGATGAAAAAAATTTTATTTGATACCAATAGCCTCAGTTCTCTATTAAAAAAGCATGATGAACATCATAATTTTTTTACATCAAGAATAAAGAATTTTGATTCTCTTGATGAATCAGTCAAAATTTATGCTTCTATTTTGAGTATTTTTGAAATGGCATAAGGAGCTGCTCATGCCACTACACCAGAGTTGGTTAAAGAAGCGAGAACAGCTTTGGAATTTTTAAAAACTCAAAGGGATGCCAAAAAGGTTATGATTGAAATTTTACCTTTAACAATAGAACAGGCGGAAATCTTTGGAGAAATTAAGGAACAATTTCAAAAGAAGAAAGAAGAAATGGGTGAAAAAATTGGAAAAAGAAGTCTTCCAAAACATAATATTGATTTAATGATTGCGGCAACTGCTATTGAATTTGGAGCCACTTTAGTCAGTCACGATAAAAAAATGTTTGAACTTATCCAAAATATTTGTAGTGATTTTAGGTGGGAAGATTGGATAAGTCATTAATTATCCATCTTAAATTGAAATAAGTCAATTCACCGAATTAGAGCTGATTTTATCAGTACTGAAAACTTTCCCTTGTTTTAAGTTTAGGTGTAGCAAGGGCAAGTATATTTTGATCACACTTAAACACTTTAACCTGGTAGGAAACATTAAATTAGGTCAACTCGATATAAACGTACCAATTGGGTACGACGATTGGAGGACTTTTCCTCCGCTGTAATGTGCCGGTTCCGCGATTAAACGCAATTAATTATGGATAATCATCATGATAGCTAACCTCATTTCCATTGGAAACTCAAAAGCAATTTGCTTACCTAACTTGATTCTTGAGCAATGTCAATTAGGAAATCTCATAGAATTTCAAGTTAAGGATAATTACCTTGAAATTCATCCTGTCAAATCACCCCGTATGGGTTGGGATGAACAATTTGCACGCATGGCTAAATATGGTGATGACAAATTATTAGATAATCCAACACCAACCAAATGGGATGAAACAGAATGGGAATGGTAGTGACTCGCTTTGATGTATATCTAGTGGCACTTGATCCAACTGAAGGCTATGAAATAACAAAAACACGTCCTTGTGTCGCCTAATGAAATCAATCGAAACATCCAAACGGTAATCATTGCGCCGATGACAAAACGGGGACGTAATTATCCGACTAGAGTGCCGGTAACTTTTCAAGATAAATCAGGAGAAATCGTGTTGGATCAATTGCGTACTGTTGATAAATCACGCTTAGTCAAAAAATTGGGGAAGATAGATCAAAACATCGGCAGTCAAGTGTTATCTGTTCTAATGGAAATGTTTAGTGAATAATTAATCTTTACCTGTTTCAAACTTTCCCTTGTTTTAAGTTTAGGTGTAGCAAGGGCAAGTATATTTTTATCACACTTAAACACATCCTCGTTCCCTTCGAGGCTAACGTTTTTTTAAAGAAAAAAACGTTAGCCTCGAACTCTGTTTGGGAATGCCTTCAATGACGCTCCGCGTCATATATCAATAAACCAAATATGAGCGGTGAAAAAAGAAAGTACAACGCAGAGCGTTGTGTTCGAGGTTTGAGTTTTTCTTCAAAAAACTCAAACCTCGAAGGCATTCCATTCCCAAACAGAGTTCGAGGCGAAAGTTTTTTAAAGAAAAAAACTTTCGCCTCGAAGGGAACGAGAAATATCATTAAATCAATAACTTAATTGAAATTGACAGAGCATTTTACTCGTTCCCAAACTCTGTTTGGGAACGCCTTCCTCAACGCTCTGCATCGAACATTCACCCAATTTCCTTCATAACCGAAAAGTAACGGATAAAATTCTTCCAAAGCTAAAGCGTTGAACTCCAAAATTCTTCCAAAATTCTTCCAAAGCTAAAGCGTTGGAGAGCCGATTGAAAATAAGCTCCAGAATGGACAAGTTATTGAAGATACTGCCATTATTGATAAGCTCACCCGTTATCAACCAACAGTCAGTCGCGCCGATTTTTTGCTCTGCACAAAAAACACATTGGCTTATTTATCAAGATTGCCCCAATTAAAACAGGTGATGCCTCACGCGCCGATAATTGCCTGTGTGCGTAATCCTTTAGATACGATTGCTTCATGGAAAACGACTTTTGCCCATCTTAAATATGCCACTGTCACTGATTTTCCAGTCGGGCATGTTAATGATCCCTTTTTATCGCCTTGGCAACGGGAGAGTTTAGCAGAAATTGCTGCTACACCGAAAGACGCTTTAAAACGGGCGTTGCTGTGGCGTTATTTAGCTGAGTGTATTTTGACTGATGCAGCTCAACTGACTGTGGTGCGTTATGAAGAGTTGGTGCTTGAACCAATCAAGGTATTACAAACCATTTTGGCTCACATACCTAATGCACCGCTTTTACAGGGCATTGATAAAATTACACCCTCAACGGTTCGACAAAAACGTGAGCTGCTAGATATTGATGATATACAAGCCATTCGTGAAATTTGTAGTCAATACGCCACAGAATTAGGATATAGCTTTTCTGAGCAACCCAAAAATCATGTAGGGTGGGTAGAACGAAGTGAAACCCACCATGTAGAAATATCAAAGGCGGTGGGCAAAAAAAGCCTTGCCCACCCTACGACTATGTTTCCAAGAGGTTTAAGAAATCCGATTTTTGAAACGGATTTCTAAGCGG
>JAOZSV010000254.1 GCA_029939505.1 Thiotrichaceae bacterium
AAAAAAAATCGGATTTCTAAGCGGCGAAACGATGTTTAAGAAATCCGATTTTCAAAAAAAATCGGATTTCTAAGCGGCAAAACGATGTTGAAGCGATTTCAAAAAAAATCGGATTTCTAAGCGGCGAAACGATGTTGAAGAAATTCTGATTCAGAACAAAAAATCGGATTTCTAAGTTTGAATAGAATCGCTTTGCGTAACATCAGTTACTCAGGCAACCACAAGGGATTGCTCTGAGTAGTTACATCTGAATAACTATATTACCTGCCAGGTTTTCAAAAAATGGCAGATATTAATCCGAAAACTTGAACGTTTGGAAACTACCCATTTCGCTATCTTATCTGATGTCGTTTTTCAGAGGAACTGATGACTTCTTCTGAAAAACAAGCACAAGGCGAAAACCATAACCATAATAGCGAATAGAAGGTCTAATCCAATTACGGTTTGCAGCACGCACGTCCCTCGGTTTATTGAACCATGAACCGCCCCGAATGACACGGTCGCTTTGATTACTGTCATCGTTGATACATTCTTCCTCTTGACCTGTATATTGACTTTCATATTTAGAACAAGTCCATTCCCAAACATTACCGACAGTATCATATAATCCAAAGGTATTCGCTGAAAAAGAACCGACAGGTGCCGTTTCTTTCATATCCCATTGACTTTTACACCCCTGACAATTAGCACGTTGAGTTCCTATTTCATTGTCCCACCAATATTGACGTTCTGTCTCTGCCCGTGCCGCATATTCCCATTCTGTTTCTGTTGGCAGACGATATTTTTTTCCTGTTTGTTCGCTTAACCAAACTGCATAAGCGTTTGCGTCTTCCCAAGACACATTAATCACTGGACGCTTGCCACGTCCCCAACCTTGATCATCGGGTTTATCTTGACCAGTCGCTTCTGTAAAATGATCATATTCTTCAAAGGTGACTTCATATCGCCCCATTGCAAAATGATTCACCGATGTCCAATGCACTGGTTGTTCATCTTTATAACCCCCCTCCTGAATATCTCCCATACGAAATTGTCCCGCAGGTATGACAACCATTTCTGGTCCTAAACTTCCGTCTTGCAATTGATCACGGATGATGTTACCCGGTATTTTAGAATCGGCTTCTTTTAGGATTTGTTTTATTTTGGCAAGGTATGCTTCTTTAGCAATTATTTGCTGCTTTAGTTTATTGAACCTGTCTTGTTCAACCTCTTTTGCTTTTAAACTCTTTTGAAATTGCGCTTTGGCTTCTTTAATCGTTGTTTGCAAGGCAGTTTCTTCAGATTTAAATTGCGCTAAATTTGCTCTTTTACTTTCGACCTGTTTTTCGAGCAACTGTATTTCAATGACTTGTTGTCGTCGTAATTCTGTATGACCATAAATAAAATATCCTATATTGAACATTGTGGCAACAGTAACTAAAAAAATCCATCTCCACTTCCCGCACTTTTTAAACGGTTCAGGCGAACTCTGCAATGAGCCGTGATATGATTTAGGCAACATTGCCTCTGCCCATTCCTTGACATTCTGGGGACGGTCTTTTTCTGAAAGTTGTAATGCCCAATCAATACCTTGCAATAAACGCTTTGAATATTTTTTGCGACGCGCAACTTGTGTAATGGGTTGTAAGGGATCGGTTTCGTCGTTTAGCTTGACTACATTAATTCGTGCGGGGGATTCAACAGGTTTTTCTCCACTAATCGCACGATATAACACCGCACCCACTGCATAAATATCAGTCCAAGGTCCTGAAGGGCCTTTAGTTTGATATTGTTCAAATGGCGTATAACCGGGTGTAACAAGTGCCGTGATGCTACGACTGAGGTTACCAATGGCATAACGTGCTGCACCAAAATCAAGTAAAACAGGTGTTTTATCTCTTTCGCGCAAGTAGATGTTAGCTGGCTTTATATCTCGATGCAAAAATCCCTTTTCATGGACAGCTTGTAAGCCGGATAATAGTTGCGGCAAAAAGGTCATTATTTCGGATTCGCTCAGTATCTTATTGTTTTTCAAGAAATCGGAGAAACTTTCTCCTTGCTCATATTCCATCACGATATAAGCGGTATTTTGTCCCTCAAAATAACGTAATACTCGCACAATATTGGGATGTTGAAAGGTTGCCAGTGCTTGTCCTTCATTGAGAAATCGTTTTAAACCCCAAGCAAAATTCTTTTTATATTTTTGAAATTTAGGGTGGACACTATATCCTTCTTCTCTCACTGCTAAGTCGCTGGGAAAATATTCCTTAATCGCGACTTGATGATTGAGCTTTGTATCCAGGGCAAGATAAGTAATACCAAATCCACCATGTCCAAGAATAGACTGGATACGGTATTCTTGTAATTGGTAATCTCTTGGTAAAACGTTACGATTTTTAGTTAGAATCATATTTTAATTATGAATGATTTTCGAGTTTTTAGTTTTTTAAAGAAAAACTAAAAACTCGAAATGATAAATGGCTTGAAATTTTATTTATATGTTAAAATATTAACATAATTTGAGAAGTTGTAAAATATGGTAACTATTCAGGTAGTGCTTCATTATATAGTACCCGAGTCGTTACAAAAAAAATGACACATATTGAATCTCGAATTGAACCTCGAAATTAATCCGTTAATTTCCAAAATCCGTTGTACTAAGGAACGTGAAATAATATCAACCACAATACCTGACAGGTTTTGGAAACCTGTCAGGTCTGATTCATCTGAAATTTATTTCATGCACGTTCCTAATTTCAATTTCTAATTAAGGAGGAATTATGTCACGAGCCTTTAATTTTAGCGCAGGGCCAGCAAACTTACCTACGCCAGTGTTAGAACAGGTCAAAGCCGAGTTACTTGATTGGCACGGCTCTGGTATGTCAGTGATGGAAATGAGCCATCGTGGTAAAGAATTTAAGTCCATTGCTGAACAAGCGGAGTCCGATCTTCGAGATTTATTAAATATTCCAAGCACTTATAAAGTGCTATTTTTACAAGGAGGTGCCTCTTGTCAATTTGCAATGGTACCCATAAATTTGCTGCGCGGCAATAATGAGGCGGATTATTTTAACACGGGACAATGGTCAAAAAAAGCCATTGCTGAAGCGAGAAAATATGGCCAAGTTAATTTGCCTGTTAATTCAGAAAGCAATAACTTTACCAATGTGTCGGAATCGAAGCATTGGACGTTAAATCCTAATGCCGCTTATGTTCATTATACACCTAATGAAACGATTAACGGTTTAGAATTTCATACGATTCCTGACGTGGGCGATAAGACACTTGTGGCAGATATGTCTTCAACCATTTTATCACGCCCCTTGGACGTTTCTAAATATGGACTCATTTACGCTGGCGCACAGAAAAATATTGGTCCCGCTGGTTTAACCATTGTTATTATACGCGAAGACTTGGCAGATGGTGCCATGCCCAATATGCCAAGTATGTTGAGTTATAAGACCCACATTGATAGTGGTTCTATGTCTAACACGCCACCAACGCTGGCTTGGTATATTGCCGGGTTAGTTTTTAAATGGCTCAAAGAGTTTGGCGGTTTAGCGAAGATGGGTGAACGTAATCAGCGCAAGGCTAAAAAGTTATACGCTGCCATTGATCAATCCGAGTTTTATAATAATCCTGTTGATCCCGCCTATCGCTCTTGGATGAATATACCGTTTACTTTGAGGAATTCCGATTTGGATAAATCCTTTCAGGCGGAGGCTAAGGAAGCGGGTTTGTTGACTTTAGGTGGACATCGTTCCGTCGGCGGATTGCGGGCGAGTATTTATAACGCTATGCCAGAAGAAGGTGTACAAGCGTTGATTGATTTCATGAATGATTTTGCAAAACGGAAGGGCTAATGTCTTATAAAATACTGACTTTAAATAATATTTCTGTTTTAGGTTTAGAACGCTTACCGCGTACCCATTATGAAGTCGCTTCAGAAATTCAGCATCCTGATGCGGTGTTATTACGTTCATTTAAGATGCACGATTGGAAAATACCTGAGACTTTGAAAGCCGTCGGGCGTGCTGGAGCAGGTGTCAACAATATCCCCGTTGATAAAATGAGTGCTTGTGGCATTCCTGTTTTTAATGCGCCTGGTGCAAATGCTAATGCAGTCAAGGAGTTAGTGATGTCTTGTCTGTTATTGACGGCGCGTAATCTATTTCCAGCTTGGGATTATACCCGCAATTTACAAGGAACAGATGCAGAAATTTCCAAACAAGTTGAAGCAGGTAAGAAAAAATTTGTGGGTTTTGAATTATCAGGGCGCACAATCGGCGTAATTGGTTTAGGGGCTATTGGCGTTAAAGTGGCGAATGCCGCCAAAGCTCTCGGTATGAATGTCATTGGTTATGATCCTCATATTACGGTTAAAAATGCTTGGCAACTGTCAGCGCATGTTAAACAAGCGTTAAGTGTTGAGGATATGTTGTCACAAGTTGAATTTGTGACAGTGCATGTGCCTCTGTTAGAAAACACTCGTCATACGATTAATGCTGAACGATTACAAAATGCTCGTCAAGGTTTAACGATTTTCAATTTTTCCCGTGACGGGATTGTGGAGAATACCGCTGTTTGTGACGCAATTAAAGCAGGGCGAGTTAATGGCTATGTTTGTGATTTTCCTAATAATTTGTTGCTCAAGCATGAACGTGTGATTACTTTACCACATCTTGGCGCATCGACTAAAGAGGCGGAAGAAAATTGTGCCATTATGGTTGCTGATCAAATACGTGACTATTTAGAAAATGGTATTGTGCATAATTCTGTGAATTTTCCGGAAATGGATATGCCGCGCAGTGGGGAGCATCGTTTACTCGTTGTGAATGCTAATGTACCTCACATGATTGAGCGTATTTCTTCGGCAATATCCAATGCGAACCTTAACATTGTAGATATGTTGAATCGTTCACGCGATGATGTTGCTTGCACGTTGGTTGATGTTGACAAACCCATTCCCCAAACGGTTGTCGATGAAATTACTTCGAGAAAGGGCGTATTGACGGTGCGTTCTTTGTAAAAGCAATTTTCCTTCAATGTGTTGGCACTTTGTATGGGATATTTTGTTAGAATCAGAATTTTCAGAATTTTACAATTCTCAGAATGAAAAATCAGGAGATTTTTCATTGATTTATGAGGTTTTAAATTCTGTTAATTCTTAAATTCTGTCAATTCTGATTCTAAAAATTATAAAAAATTGTTACCTAAAACAAGTAATAACTACAAGGATTATTTATAATAAAGGAGTGATAAAAAAACATTAAAAATCAAATAGTTAATAAAAAGTGATTATCCTTTATTATAAATAATCCTTGTAGTTATTTTTAATCCCTTCTTATATATAATCCTTGTAGTTACTATTGTCAGACGAAAAACTTGATAATTGCCTAATACAATTTCTACTTCGGTTGACTCACAAATCCTAAGCGAGTAATTCCTGCATTTTGCGCTGAAGACATAATTTCAGCCAGTCTTTGATATAATGTATTTTTATCAGCACGAATATGGAGTTCAGGTTGTGGTTTTTTTTGAGCCGCTTTTTTTAGGCGAATAAGAAGTTCTTTATCATCAATACGTTCATCGTTCCAAAAAAGTATTCCTTTGTCATCAATCGCTAACGCGATATTATTAGGTTTATCAGGGCTTTCTTGGCTTGAGGCTTGAGGTATGTCAATTTTAGTGGCGTGGGGCGTGAATAGGGGTGCGGTGATGATAAACAAAATGAGTAACACTAACATGACATCAATCATGGGAATCATGTTGATTTCTGATAAAGGTTCATTGTTTTGTTCATCATCAAAATCATTAAAACTCATGGTGTTATCTCCATTGAGGCTTTTTCAGTTTGAATGTTAACCGGTTGAATGCGGTGTTTCATATAAACCCTATTTTTCATATCCATGCGGGCACCCGTATTTAGGCAAGTATGAAGATCGTGAGTAAATCCTTCCAGTTTGTTCAAGAAATGGCGATTTCCACGGATTAAAGTGTTATAAGCTAATATCGCTGGAATTGCAACGGCTAATCCAATGGCAGTCATAATTAAGGCTTCTCCTACAGGCGCGGCGACTGTATCTAGGGAAGCACTTCCCTTTGCGCTGATGCTGATAAGCGCATCATAGATACCAATTACCGTTCCCAATAAACCAATAAATGGCGATGTGCTACCGATAGTTGCTAGTATTGTTAAGTCGCTATCTAATTGCGCCCGCCCTTCGTTGAAAGCGCGGCGCATGTTGCGTGTGAGAAATTCGCTATGTGTACAGAGTGTGTCTAATTGTTTTTCTGCCCTTTTTTCGTAGAAGATAGCCGCATTAATGCCTTGTAGCGCGACATTGGAAAAGGGTTCTTTCTGTTTTTTTTTGCTAAGGCGGATGATGATCGGTTCCAATGATGATGATTGCCAAAACAGTTTTAATATTTTCTTGGAACGCCAATAGGTAAAGCCCAGTTGGAGGCTTTTGGTGATGATAAGGTACCACGATAATATTGACATGAATATGAGTATTAAAATGATTGAGAAAGAGATGATATTTAAATTCAGTAAAAACTCTGCAACCCCATTGTGTGATGATAATTCCATTATTTCTCCTTTTTAAGTAAACGCATTGAGTACAACGGATTGACGAAATCAACGGATTTAAAAAAACGTTAAAAAACGTAACTACTCAGGGCAACCACAAGGGATTGCCCCTACATCAAACGTAATTATTTAGGGCAACCACAAGGGATTGCCCCTACATCAAACGTAATTATTTAGGGCAACCACAAGGGATTGCCCCTACATCA
>JAOZSV010000423.1 GCA_029939505.1 Thiotrichaceae bacterium
GCTCTGGGAGGTGAACACGGGGGCGGAAATTCGCACCTTTGCGGGGCATACCTCTATTGTAAGGTCAGTCGCCTTCTCCCCCGATGGTCGTTACGCGCTGTCTGGCTCTTCTGATGAGACGCTCAAGCTCTGGGAGGTCAACACGGGGGAGGAAATTCGCACCTTTGCGGGGCATACCTCTTCTGTTTTGTCAGTCGCCTTCTCCCCCGACGGTCGTTACGCGCTGTCTGGCAGTTGGGATAATACGCTCAAGCTCTGGGAGGTGAACTCTGGGGCGGAAATTCGCACCTTTGCGGGGCATACCTCTGGTGTCAGTTCAGTCGCCTTCTCCCCCGACGGTCGTTACGCGCTGTCTGGCTCAGGAGATGAGACGCTCAAGCTCTGGGAGGTGAACTCTGGAGTAGAAATTCGCACCTTTGCGGGGCATACCTCTTCTGTAAAGTCAGTCGCCTTCTCCCCCGACGGTCGTTACGCCTTTTCAGGGAGTTTTGACAGAACGCTGAAAATGTGGGAAACGGGTATCCCTATTCCTGGCGGCCCTCAAGGCCAAGCCATCATCGTCGCAGCCGGTGATACGCAACGCCAAAATCGGGCATTAAATCGCTACACCCAAGATTTTACAGAACGCATGTATCGATTGCTCAACAAACGGGGTTTTCAAGATGACGACATCCACTTGATCAATATGTGGCCACAAGATATTGATCTGGATGGACATCCTGACAATCAGCGACAAGACTACAACCTATTCGATCCAGAAAAAAACTTTACAGAAGCCTTTGCACAAGCGGCATCCCGTATCGTCTCTGGTCAACAATTCATATTCTATATACATGGTCATGCGCGTGAAAACCACTTTATCATCTCATCAGATTATGAACTCTCAGCCACCCGTCTCCGTGATTTACTCGCCACCCTGCCCGCCGGCGTACAACAAATCATTATTTTAGACAGCTGTTATTCCGGATCATTTCTCGATGAATTATCAGGCGTGCCAAATAGAATCGTGATCAGCAGTGCAGACGCAAAGAGCCGAGCTTGGAATACCATCAATGCCAGCTTCTCCCAAAAATTCATTGTCAATTTACGCCGCCAAGATCAAAGTATATTGGACGCATTTCATGCCGCCGAAGACATGATCAAAATAGAAAAGAAGTTATTTAGAGAACAAACCCCGTGGCTAGACGATGATGGAGACGGCGTGTATTCCAGTCAAGATGGCAGATTAGCCGCAAAAATCAATTTAGGCTGTTTAGTCGCCGAAGGATGTGCCAGTGCTGCGCCCCCACCTGCCATTGTCCATCTGCATGAACAACTCAACTTTGAAAGCAGTCAATTAACCTTATGGGTAGAAACCTCACCCGGAGAAGACGCGATTCATCAAGTGAGAGCGGTATTCGTTAATCCAGAATTTGTCAGCAAGGATTATAAAGGCGAAGCGACGGATTTTGAGCGTGAAGAAGTCAACTTGATTTATAATCCCGCCCAAACCCGTTATGAAGTCCCTTATGATGGTTTTTGGAACGCTGGACTTTGGCGAATAATGTACCAAGCGCAAAACAAAGAAGGCGTTTGGTCAGATATCGTCACCGGCGAAGTAAACTCCAATATCAACTGCAATCCCTGTGTCAAAATGAGCAAGAATCAAAGCCGCTATAATGCCGCAAACAAAGACGAATTGCGTCTTGATATGCTCATAAATGGGCAAGGCGCGTTGGTGGATTTATATGTTGCCCTTATATTTCCAGAGGGCAATTGGATAACGATAGCTTTCCCCTTTACCATCAGTATGCCAAACAGCATTCAAGTCTATCAACCGAATGTGGAAATCAACGAACAACGCCGATTGTCGATTATGGATTTTCCGCTCCCAACGGATGTCGCAAAAGGGAATTATCAAGTTTGTGGTATTTTAACAGGCGCAGGAAATGATCCCCACCTCCCTGAAAATTGGCTTCATATCCATTGTGCCGATTTTGAGGTGTATTAATAACTGATGTTACGCAAAGCGATTCTATTTGAGCTTAGAAATCCGATTTTTTCAA
>JAOZSV010000255.1:0-1542 GCA_029939505.1 Thiotrichaceae bacterium
TTTTAGCTTTTCCATGTTTGTTCTTCTCTCAATTAGTTCAAGAAATCCGATTTTTTCAAAAATCGGATTTCTATATTAACACATTTCGTAACGACTCAGGACAACCATAAAGGATTGCCCCTACAATATTCTTATGAAGACTGACGAAAATATTCTTATGTCGTAGGGCAATCCCTTGTGGTTGCCCTGATTATGTCGTAGGCTGCATACCCTTGTGGTTGCCCTGAGTAGTTACAATAAATGCTCAATAACCATAATACGCCAACATCTCCCCAGCACATTGTTTAATAACCGCCCATTGTGCCGCGCTCATTCGCGCTAAACTGGTCGCATTTTGTTGACTCGTCGCAAACGGAGAATCTTGCCGCTGTAAAATTGGTCTCAACTCCTCAGCATTCAACGGTGGCAAATTCACAAAGTCAAAAATTTTCTTCGTGACGTTTTCAGGGTTATCTATCAACTCTTCATAACGAACTTCTAGGAAATGATCTAATTGAGGTACGGCTTCTTGAAAAATTTCTAAACTGCGTGACCATTGCCGTGCGGTTCGGTGCAGTAAAAGTGGTTCTATTTCATAGCGTTGGCGAATTTTATCTTGGAGTTCAAGCGCGACAGTATAGCCATTGCGAACCATTAGAATAAAATGAGCACCTGGAAACTGTTCTTGTAGCCAAAGCGATTTTGCCATGCCCGTTGGTAAATTTTCAATCGCGAAAAAGCGACTCGGTTGTTGTAACGACTTTAACCAAGCGGTTTTCTTCTGCTCAAATTCACGTTTATTACCGGGAAGTTGGGCAACTAACGGTTCTTTTTCAGTCCAAAGTTGGGGAATTGCAATGTTTATTGATAGCGCGTCAACTAAAACTTTTTTATTATCAATAACTTGTATAATTGACTCCTGTTGACAAAGTAGGGAAGCCAATAAATCGGTACCCGAATATTCGCTGCCCAGGATGAAAATACAATGAGGTGACGCTACTGGTGACTCAACCGTTGGTGATGAAAAGTGTATCGGGGCGGTTTCAGTCGCTGGGATGATATTTAATGCTTGCGCCCATTCATCAATATGGTTTTCCAATAACCAGTTATCCAATACCCATTGTTTTAATTGATGCCCCGCCCGTTTTGTTGCTTTTAAATCATGGAACTGTGCTCGAATGGCATTGAGCCACGCTTGAGGGGTGTTAGAAACTCGTGTTACGGGCGCATTTTGATAGGGAAGCATATCGGAGCAAACGACGGGATAGCCTAAAATCCCATATTCTAATAGGCGAAGATTACTTTTAGCTTCGTTAAAAGCATTATTTTCTAAAGGGGCAATCGCCAAATCAAGATTAAGACTTGCTAGTTTAGCGGGATATTGCTCAAAAGGCACCATATCGTGGTATTCATATACATAAGGGCGCAATTCGTCTAGGCACATACCGAAGAAAATCCAGTCCACTTCGTTTGCCAACGTTTTGACAACGGGGATAATCAGTTGTAAATCCCCTAGATGTTGTTTTGCACCTGCCCAACCAACACGGGGTTTTTGAGAAAACC
>JAOZSV010000255.1:1642-6762 GCA_029939505.1 Thiotrichaceae bacterium
GTTTCAATATCACACCAACGACTCCGCTCCAAATAATTAGGCATAATCCAAATATCATCACAAATATTTCGGTAAGCCTCCGCAAGGGCTTCGGTTGCCACGATGAGACGATCACATAAAGAAATCGCCATCTGTACACGCGCCTTGATATCCTTATAGTTTGTCTGATAATAAGGATTGGTTTTGGGTAAAGCATAAATCAGATCATCTTGCCCAAAGATTTTGAAACAGGGATTGAATCGTTTATATTGTTCCAATGCCCTTAAATTATCATCATGAAGCATATTGTGGATAAAAAGTGTATCCGTTTGCATACGCGCCAATTCTGGAGGCGTGGGCATTCTGAGAAGATCGTGATTGGGCATCAGGGCATAATTGGCTAAGTCTGCCTTTTGCAAGGCTCTTAACGGCGCACGTACCCGATATTCGCCCACACCCCAGGAATCATAAGGATAAGCAACAATACGCGGTTTTTCATGTAAATGGATATCCCAAGGCACTGCTATCTGAATTTCTGGTTGCCAAGCGTCCCCTTTTAAACGCAAAAGCGGATTATAAGCAGGATCGGCACTGAGTTGTGGCAACCATTTTTGATACATGGCAGCCGTTTCTTGTTCTACTTGCTTGTTTTTAATCACTTTTTGACGATTGCGAACGAGACTGCCGAATCCATGCTGAACCAAACTAACGTGAGGCGTCCAAACAATTTGATAGCCCTTTTCTTTTACCCTTAAACAGAAATCGACTTCATTGAATAAGACGGCATTTTCATCCATGCCCCCAATCGTCTGATAAAGCGATTTATTGATCATCAGACAATCTTCGGAAACGGCAGAGAAATTTTGCACCGCTTGGTTGCGCCCCATATAACCGATGGCATTATGTGGCAAGCCCTGATTGACTTGCCCCGCGATGCCCGCCGCGCCCATACCTAAAATCAATCCCGCCTGTCGCACATTTTGATCCGCATCCAAAAGACGCGCTCCAACAATGCCTATTTCCTGACGTTGGTTAAGAGCTAATAAGCGTTGCAACCACGTCGCTTGGATAATTTCAGTGTCATCATTCAGAAAAAGTAAGTATTCACCTCTCGTTTGTTGGGCGGCAAAATTATTCAGTTCAGAAACATTCGCTTCAACCGTATAATGTAGCACCCGAATCCTATTATCTGCCTTTAATTCATCAAGATAGTTCAAGGTATCCGAATGATCGCTGTTATTATCCACTACAATGATTTCGTAATGAGGATAGGCAGTCAACTTGATAAGGCTTTGTAGGCAGCGTTGTAATGATTGGAAACTATTACGGGTGGCAATAATAATGGAAACGAAGGCGTTATCTTGAAGGGGATAATCTATCCAATAAATACCGGGAAACGCTGTATGATGTATCTCAGCGCGAATCGCATTACGCTTGAGATGCTGACGCAAAATGTCTTTGCCATAATGATGTTGCGGTTCATTCATATCCAAACGGTGATAAAGCATTTGGGCAATATGCCCAATCGCAACTTCGCCATAATGATCCAAAATCTTCAGGGCAATATCATCGTTTTCCATCCCAAAATAGGGTGCGTATCCGCCTACCACCTGTTGTGCTTCGCGCCGCACTAAACAAAAACGCCCTAAATAGGGCATGGATCGCAATAAATCCAAATTAACTTCGGGCTTAAATTTCGGATCATAGCGTTCAAATCGGGTGGATAGACTATCTTCATCAACATAAATCAGTTGCCAATCGGAATAATGATTAATTGCCTGAATACAATAAGATAATAAATGGGCTTCACAACTATCCCCGGCTTCAATCAACGCCACCCAATCCGCTTTCATCACCGCGATTTCATGGTTAATAACACGAATAGGATCATCGGAATCCACATTAAGCCAACGCAAATTCTTTATTCCCCAAACTGCCCTATCTGTGGTATTGAAATCGGCAATGATGGATAAATGCCAATGGGGGTAGTCTTGTGCGAATAACGCTTTTAATGTGTTTTTGAGATACTTTTCTTGGGAGCGACGGAGATGAATTAATAAATGAACCTTGGGTACTTCCTCCTTTTGCAAATGGGGAATGAGAGGAGATAAGTTGCTCTCGGTTTCTGTAACTATTTGTTTTTGAATAAATTTTTTATAATCGCGCTCTCCTAGATGAAAAACGGGGGCAGTCGATGGTGTCTCATTGCCGAGTAATCGTTGAATAAATGGGGCAGTCTGATCTTGAAGTGCGGGTGTTTTAGGTTCTTCTTCAGTTAATAAGTCATTATAAATGTGAATATAATTATCTGGTTCAAGCTCAGAGGTTTTCGCCACTTGAATTTTTTCAGCCAGAAATCCAAAGGCGCATATAAATCGTTCACGAATAGCATTTGATGCCGCAATTAAAACATCCGCCTTTTGCAAAATTTCGCGTACCAATCCATTTCGCTCAGATAAAAATTGCTCTAAAGGCGGCACCTCACGGATAAAATTTTCTTGTTTAGCCGCCAAACACTGTTGACATTGTTGATCTTGCCCATCAGCGATAACCTTTCCACACGGCTCACCATTAGGCAACACTAGGTTTATATTAGGGCAAAGCAGAAAATAATCTGATAAAGAAATAATGACTTTTTTATCCAACTGTTTAGCAATCAGTGGTAAAGCCAATGTTCCCCAACCCGATAAATCTTGAAAATGAACAATCGGATAATCACCGCCCACCAAAAGGCGAGCAAAGTTTTCCTCAACGGTGGTATTTTTTAATTCCCCCGGCAAATCTAAAAAAGTTTGTTTGACAACCAAGTTTTGGGTACGCAAACGGATAACCCGCAATGAATCATTAACTTGGCTGCTATCCATGTCAGCCTGCAAATGTGGCAGTGACTCTGGATAAATAACGGTTGTGTGAAAGTCTAAATTTTTCATTGTTAAGCTTTGTGCAGGACAATTTTTTATAAGTCATTAATGTTAGGAATGGATGAAATCACTAAGTCAAAGTCAAAACCAGACCTGGCAGGTTCAAAAGAAAACCTGCCAGGTCAAAATCAAGTTTGGTCGCTGCCCTTGACCTGCCAGGTTTTGTTTTAACCTGGCAGGTCTGGTTTTAAAGTCTTTTAAATTATTTGATGCACGTTTCTTCTCATATAAATATTTTTACATACCAAATCAATGAGTTATAAATACACACCTTGTCCTGTACAGAGATTGTTAAGTATAGAAATCCGATTTTTTTCAAAAATCTGCCCTTAACTCAAAATCAGACAAAACCTGGAGTATCCGAGGGCGATAATCCTTTTGACTAGCAGTATAAATACGTTCCTGAATATCACGCAATGGATTAACTTGACAAAAAACAGATAAGGCTTCGTGAAATCGGGGCCAACGTTTATCTAATAATTGTTCATTCCGATAGCGTTTTATCTCAATATTTGGCACCGTTTCAAGGGAAGCCCCGCCAACATGATAAATATAAGCATCATCACAACAAGCAATTTCAATATTTTCCCGCCAAGCACGCATAGAATAATCGCATTCCACCCCATAGCCAGGCGCAAACGCTTCATCAAAATCACCTAATTGATTTAACGTTTTACGAGTGATCAACAAGCAAGAACCCCCTGCCGTCGGAATACGCGGATATCGTCGTACAGAACATTTCTCAATTAAATGAGAAAAATCAATGAGTTGCATATTTAACACATTATTCTCATTCATCAAAGGCACAGAAAGTAGCGTCGCATGATTAGATAACGGTGATACAATGCCAATCGCGGGATCGCTTTTTAAACAGCGTTCCATTTTTTCTAGCCAATTCGGAGTCACTTGTGTATCCGATGCTAAAATAACAACATCGTTTTCAGAGCAATTAAGCTGACGATTAATATTCGCCACCAAACCCAAATGACTTTCCGCAGGAGCATCAGTGATTTGTGGATAACTTTGGGCGAAACGGGTTAATAGGGGCAAAATACGACTATCGGTGCTGGCATCATCCATGAGAAATAGACGATGTTTAGCATCCGTGTGGCGGATGACGCTTTCAAGACATTGATTCACCTCATCATAAGCGTTGTAAATGGGAATCAGAATATCATAAACTTGCTGACAGGCAAGTATTTTAGGCGCCTGTATTTGTGATCGGCTAAACTTCGCTGAAGCATGTCGAATGTGATTTAAAGTTTTAAGCGAACCAGTATCGCCTTGAGCGGCGGCAATAAACGTTTGATAAACCTGATCGCCCCACGCCGCAAGATGCTGAGCCAAATCAGGTGTTGTTGAATGATGATGATGTTTTAAATCGGTGCTTAAAAAAGCGGTGATTTTGTCAGGCACAGATTCGACGCTGTGAGCAAATTCTAATTTCAACTCCTGCGCAATTTTTTCCACTGTTGATTGCCAATCTTGCAATAACTCATCATAAGTGACAAAAACGCTTGGATAGGATTGGGTATATTTTTCGGCAGCGAGGTTGCTTTCTAGCCATAATTGAAATGAGGTATTACCAGATAAATTATCACGCTTGGCGAGCGAAGCGGCTACTTCATGGGGATTTCTTGTCACAATCACAAAATACAAAACACTCCCAGAGGCTTCTAAAAGAGGCAACCATAGCGGCAATAACCGACATAATCTCGGATCTTTTATGCCCCATAACGAATTGGTGGAAAAATTTTGACGAAGTATTTCACTGATTGCATTTTTAAAGGGCGCGAGTTTTTCAGATTGCCACCATTTTGTTGGTAATGACGCGGTGTCATCCCATGAAGAATTAAGGCTTTTTAAAATTTTATCATTAATTTCAACAACTTGGACATTTTCCCAAAAACCGCTTTCATTGGTGACATGCTTAGGCATCAGTTTTGCGCCCAAATCGACACCAAGCAAGTTTAAAACTCCAGTGAGTGCTGAAGTGCCAGTGCGGTGCATACCTAGAATGATGATGGCTTTTGGCAATTGCTCTTTTTTGAGCGTAGTCGTAGGGTGGGCAAGGCTTTTTTTGCCCACCATCTTCGATATTTCTACAGGGTGGGTTTCACTACGTTTTACCCACCCTACATGGTTTTTAGGCAAATCAGTAGTCGTAGTCGTAGGGTGGGCAAGGCTTTTTTTGCCCACCGCCTTTGATATTTCTACATG
>JAOZSV010000424.1 GCA_029939505.1 Thiotrichaceae bacterium
TGTAATTCTTTTGAGCGGTTTGTTGGAGGTCGGGAGAGAGTCCGCAGGCTTGTTTTATTGCGGAATCAAGGGCGGCTCTGACGAGAGATTTTAGGAGAATAACGCATCTTTTACCAATATGTTTTTGATTTTGTCTAAGAGTTTCATGGGCTAACGCTAACGCATAGACAGAAATCAGTGTTTCAATCGTTTCAGCAGTATAAACGATTATTTTCCTACCTTTATAAGGGCTATTTTTAGCCACGACTTTTACCGAGTTAGTCTTCATGCTCAAACCCTTATCAATAAACGGTTTAAGCGTTTTTGGAGGCCAGTTAGTCTTCATGCGATTTAAGGCCATTTGGTTCACTCCTAACAAGTCCGCAGTTCCACGTTCACTCATAACCGCAGTATCATCATTTAACACATAGCCATCACAAACAATGCCGGGTATCAACTCGACTTTTCCATAATAGACTGCTTTTCGTTCTGTCATAAAAATACCTCTCTGTAAATGAAATGTCTCTCTAGTTTAGTACAACGGATTTTAGAATGCAACGGATTTATTCTGAGACAAGCGATTTTTTCAAAAAATCGGATTTCTAATTAATGGGTTAATATTAAAGGGCATTTCTTGCCCAAGCTGTTCCAAATCATACAATCTAACCGTCGTACCGGGTTTCGCTTGCAAAATGCCGTTGAAAAGTGTTTCCAAATTGATCTTGTGGTGAAAGCGAACTAAGCTATACTTTTGAGTAATCAATTTCTCCCGCACTTTTTCTTGTTCATCATCATAATAGCGGTGGCAATAACCGTTGCATTCTAAAACCAACATCAGTTTTGCCACGAAGAAATCCACTTTGTATGAACCAATCGGATAGTTGAAATGTAAATCAAAGCCCTCAAAAACGTTGGACAACACTTCTCGCCATTGCACTTCCAAAGAAGTACTCGGTTTAGCAAAACGACCGATTTCCCCAAACACCTTTTTCTTGAGTTCGATACCAACAACGCTATCCATTCCCAAAGCGATTTTAGTGACTTCATCCAAGTGATATCCATTCATCTGTGACGCTTTCCCACCAAAGGAACGAATGGTTGCCAAATCCAGTTTTAGCGGCTCAATTTCGCCCTTATGTTTTCTCAGAAAACTATTGAGAGTACTTTCCGGCACATCAAGGAATTGGGCAATATCCTTTTTGATGGCAATATCATTGGGGGCAGTGCAAGTAAAACCAAAGTCCTTGATGAGTTTAACCGCATCTATGTAGTTCTTTTGAGCGGTTTGTTGGAGGTCGGGGGAGAGTCCGCAGGCTTGTTTGATTGAAGCTTCCAATGCCGTTCTAGTTAAGGCACAAACTAAAACTGAACATCTTTTTCCAATATGGAATTGATTTTTTTGAAGTGCATTATGTCCAGCGGCCATAACATAAGCACGAATGATTGTTTCTATAATATTACTATTATAAACAACAATTTTTCTGCCTTTATGTGGGCTATTTTTGGCAACCACTTCTACTAAAGTAGTCCCCACGCTCAAACCCTTACTAACAAACGGTTTAGTGACTTTTGGAGACTCAGTAGTCTTCACGTTCAAACCCTTATCAATAAACGGTTCAAGCGTTTTTGGAGGCCAGTTAGTCTTCACGCGATTTAAGGCCATTTGGTTCATTCCTAACAAGTCCGCAGTTCCACGTTCACTCATAACTGCAGTATCATCATCCAACACATAGCCATCACAAACAATGCCTGGTATCAACTCGACTTTTCCATAATAGACTGCTTTTCGTTCTGTCATAAAAATACCTCTCTGTAAATGAAATGTCTCTCTAGTTTAGTACAACGGATTTTAGAATGCAACGGATTTATTCTGAGACAAGCGATTTTTTCAAAAAATCGGATTTCTAATTAATGGGTTAATATTAAAGGGCATTTCTTGCCCAAGCTGTTCCAAATCATACAATCTAACCGTCGTACCGGGTTTCGCTTGCAAAATGCCGTTGAAAAGTGTTTCCAAATTGATCTGGTGATGAAAGCGAACTAAGCTATACTTTTGAG
>JAOZSV010000075.1:0-2439 GCA_029939505.1 Thiotrichaceae bacterium
TATTAACTGATGTGACGCAAAGCGATTCTATTCGAGCTTAGAAATCCGATTTTTTCAAAAATCGGATTTCTTAAACATCGTTTCGCCGCTTACTTAGAAATCCGATTTTTGAAAAAAATCGGATTTCTAAATCTCAACTCGAAAAAGCGAGTTTTGCAAGAAGCTCTTTATTTTAAATTTTAAGAGGAGAAAAAAATAATGGGGATGGAAGACCGTGACGGTGTTTTATGGTTTGATGGTGAAATGGTACCTTGGCGTGAAGCGAAAGTTCACGTCTTGACGCATACTCTGCATTATGGGATGGGGGTATTTGAGGGCATACGCGCTTATCATGCTGAAAAAGGTACGGCGATTTTTCGTTTACAAGATCATACTCGTCGCTTATTTGACTCGGCGCATATTTTGGGCATGAAAATCCCTTATTCCGCGCAAACCATTAATGAGGCTTGTTGTGCCGCTGTTCGTGAGAATGGTTTGGATAGTGCCTATATTCGACCAATGTGTTTTTATGGCTCAGAAGGTATGGGATTACGCGCAGATAATTTGCGTGTTCATACGATTGTTGCCGCGTGGAATTGGGGAACTTATTTGGGCGCTGATGCGATAGAAAAAGGCATACGCATACGCACCTCTTCTTATACCCGCCATCATGTTAATATTACCATGTGTAAAGCGAAAGCGAATGGTAATTACATTAATTCTATGATCGCTTTGCAAGAAGCTTTGGCCTGTGGTTATGATGAAGCGTTGTTATTGGATAACGAAGGCTATGTTGCTGAAGGAAGCGGTGAAAATATTTTTATTGTGCGTGATGGTGTTATTTCTACGCCCGATTTAACTTCCGCCCTGGCTGGTATTACTCGTGCAACCATTTTTACCCTTGCCGAAGAGTTAGGGTTGAAAATACAGGAAAAACGCATCACTCGTGATGAAGTGTATATTGCGGATGAAGCCTTTTTTACAGGTTCCGCTGCGGAGGTGACACCGATTCGTGAATTAGATGATCGCATTATCGGTACTGGAGAACGTGGTCCTATCACGGCGCGTTTGCAAGGTTTATTTTTTGATGTGGTGCATGATCGTCATGCGAGCCAGAAAGAATGGTTGACTTTTATTTAACGAGAAAATAACAATATGAACAAAATAGGTACTGCAACGCCAAATGATAAAATGGAATATGAAGTCACTAATAATGACTTACCACTCCATTGTCCAATGCCAAGCATGAGTTTGTGGGATTCACATCCTCGCGTATTTTTGTCCATCAAAAAAACGGGTAAGACGAAATGTCCTTACTGTGGTACGGAATATATTTTTAACAAAGATCATTAGCGCCTTGTGATTCCGAAATCAAAACCGACGGCGATTTTAGTCGTTGGCCCCTCATGGGTGGGGGATATGGTGATGGCACAAACGCTGTTCAGAGTGCTGAAAAGTGAGCAGCCGGAAAGGTGTATTGATGTTTTAAGCCCTTTATGGAGTGAAGGCTTGCTTAAACGGATGCCAGAAGTGCGCTGTATCATCCCACATACGATTGAGCATGGTCAATTGGCCTGGAAAAAACGGCAGCGTATTGGTTTCTCATTACGTTACGCTTATCAACAAGCCATTGTGCTGCCCAATTCTTGGAAATCGGCATTGATTCCTTTTTGGGCAAACATTCCACAGCGTACTGGCTTTATTGGTGAAATACGTTATGGTTTGCTCAACGATATTCGTCGATTGGATAAATCCAAATTGCCTAGAACGGTTGATCGATTTGTTGCACTGGGTTTACCCAAACATTATCCTAAAATGGGTAAGTATATTCCTCACCCTCGCCTTTCGCCAGAAGCCGTTAAAAATATTTTGCTACGTTTAAATTTAAAAACGCATCAGCCTATTCTCGCCTTATGCCCAGGGGCTGAATATGGTCCCGCAAAATGTTGGCCTCTTGAATATTATATCACTTGTGCTAAACATAAAATAGCGGAAGGTTGGACAGTTTGGGTATTTGGCTCTCATAAAGAGATACCGCTGGGTGCAGAAATCCAAGTGTTTGTTGGGGAAGGCTGTATCAACTTATCTGGAAAAACAACACTTTCTGAAGCGGTGGATTTACTTTCCCTGACAAATGCTGTGATCACAAATGATTCTGGACTCATGCACGTTGCTGCCGCTTTAGATAAATGTACGATTGCCCTCTTTGGTTCCTCTAGTACTGAGATGACTCCACCATTAAGCAATTATGCCCATTTGTTATCTTTAGGGCTAGAATGTAGCCCTTGTTATCAACGTTTTTGTCCGAAAAAACATTTGAAATGTTTACGGGATATAAAGCCTGAACGGGTGCTTGAAATACTGAATCATTTTCAGAAAGAGTGCAATGGATGAATTAAGCGAAAAAAACCTCAGAGGTTTGGCTTCAAAGCGAAGAGGAACTAAGCGAAAAAAAACCTC
>JAOZSV010000075.1:2539-21853 GCA_029939505.1 Thiotrichaceae bacterium
AGCGAAGAGGAACTAAGCGAAAAAAAACCTCAGAGGTTTGGCTTCAAAGCGAAGATGAACTAAGCGAAAAAAAACCTCAGAGGTTTGGCTTCAAAGCGAAGATGAACTAAGCGAAAAAAAACCTCAGAGGTTTTGAAAACCTCTGAGGTTTGGCTTCAAAGCGAATTTGATTTTAACCTGTTATTAATATGAAAAATTATCATACAAAATATGCTTTACTACTGATAAGTCTCTTAATACTCAATGCCACCACTTGGGCAAACGAAGATCGCTTATTTATGTTAGTCAGTCATTGTACGGTTTGTCATGGACCAAACGGTTCCAGTTTAGGACCAGCGACACCAACTATTGCTGGCATGAATCCTTTAACTTTTGTCAAAGCGATGGAAGAGTATAGGGATGAGGAACGCCCTTCAACGGTTATGAAACACCTCGCCAAAGGTTACAACGACGAAGATTACAAAATAATGGCCGATTATTTTGCTAAACAACAGTCTGTGCCGCCTCGACAAATTGTGGACAGTGATAAAGTAAAAAGGGGGGCAAAATGGCACAAGAAATACTGCGAAGAATGCCATACTGATGAAAGTGTTTATACTACTAAATCTACTATTATCGTGGGACAATGGATGCCCTATTTGCGATTGACTCTTGATGATTTTATGACAGGGCATCGTGATCTGCCGTTAAGTGCACTTAAAGTGATACGTGTCATGCTTAAAGCTGAGGGAAAAGAAAGCATTGATGATCTGATTCATTTTTATGCGAGCCAAGTGGAATAGAAATGTGTTTAATGATTGGTGATTGATCAACAAGTTCTACTGTTCAGGAAAATCACATCCTTCCAATGTTGGGAAGGCGTGGCTTTGTTCCGTTTTTTCAACGACTTCTACGATAAATTCTCCTTCGGATGGTTGGTACCAAATCGTGTAATGCCCTGACAGGAAAATTACCGCGTTGGAAAATGAATACCGTATTATACATCGCTATTGGGCAGTTCTTGTTTCTTTTCCATCGTAATGGGAAAACCGCCGGATGAGGTTTTTCTTGTTCCCACGCCGGCGCGTGGAAACCAGAAAAAGCTTGGTCAACTGCATCATTTTTTGGATAAAATCATAAATGACGTTCAGGATGGTAAACCCTCAGATTTGCCCGTCATAGCCTACTATGATACCGGGCGTGCGCCGCGTTCGTGGGTGTCTGTTTCTCAACAACGCCACCTTAAAAAATCATTTAATCGCTTTAAAGCCTTAAAAAATGCACTGACCAATAACCTGCGTTCTGAAGCGATAGCGATGATAGATTGGTTTGCTTTGCAAGAGGACTTGGAACGTAGAGCAAAAGAACGCCTACCTTCCTATCGTTCTACCGTACTGGAAACGATTCGTCAAGCACTTCGTAGAATCCTTCCCGGTTGTTCTCATTTGCACACCGAAATGGATGCGGTGAATTTGTCAATCCGCTTTTTGATAACATTTAAAAATGAAGGCGGGGAGGAAATTTTGTCACTTGATCAATTAAGTGATGGTTATCGCATGATGCTCAGTGATGAACTTAGCGAGACGCATGTTGCAAGCCAACCCCCATAAGAAAAATGCCATTGAATCAGAAGCCATTGTTTTGATTGATGAAGTTGATTTGCATTTACATCCTAAGTGGCAACAGCGTCTGTTGATTGATCTCATGGCAATATTTCCCAACACACAATTTATCGTGACGACACATAGTCCGCAGGTACTCACAACGATCAAGCCTGAGCATATTATTTTGTTAGAACATGAAAAAGAGGTGATTGCAGAACAGGTGACTTCTTCTTATGGTGCGGAAAGTGGGCGTTTATTAAGTGAGATTATGGATGTAGATGAACGTCCGCCGGCAGACGTGAATGAATTTACTTGCCTGCTTGAACAATACTATCACCTTATTGAACGCAATCAAGGTGAAAGCAAGGCTGCTTTAAAAATACGTTCAAGACTGAATGAACTGTCTATTGATGATCCAGATTTAATCACAGCGGATATGGAAATTGAACGGCGGCGCGAAGCATGAAAAAAGTAAAAAAATTGAATGTGGCACCAACGAGCTTACAGCGTTTTTTACAATATTTTCCCCAGACAAGCCGCCATATAAGCGATTGGGCGGCATTCAGAAATGAGAACGGCGGCGAGACTTTTCGTGAACTGATTAGTAAGAGTAGGGTGGGTAGGAGCGAAGCGGAAACCCACCATCTCAACAGCGGCACCATTTCTCACTGTGGTGGTGGGTTTCGTTTCACTCTACCCACCCTACGCTACTAAAGTCTTGGACAAAAAAAAGACATTAAAATTCATAAACCGACTATCAAATAAACCGCTCAAATGATCACAAACGATAAACAAATTGATTCATGCCTAGAAAACTTATGTAAGCAAGGTTGCCGAACAGTCAACCAAGTGATTCAACGGCTTGAACAGGAAGAAGTCATTGATATTGTAAAACATTTAAGTGCTGCCCAACGGATGATACTTTTGCAGGAGTTAAAAAATATTATGGCGGTTTATGCAGAAACTCAATCCTGTCAAATTTAATCATGATTTCTATTCAGAAAAGAATAAAACGCTTTGAAAATCAATTAGATAGATAGAAATAAAGCAACTACAACAAAATGAAAACGCGCACCGAGAATTTACAAAAAGGTGTTTTATTTACTTGGAGGGATGAAAAGGGATTTGGCTTTATCCTGCCAGAAAATTGTGGTGAAGATATATTTATTCATATAAGCGCGTTTGGCAGAATCAGTCGTCGCCCTAAAGTGGGTGATATTATTTATTACCACTTAAAAACCACGTCAAGTCAGAAATGTAAATATAGTGCTTACAATGCGACTATTCAAGGCGTGAAATCTCACAATCGCATTGCAACAGCTAATAATTTGAAATCAAGAAAGAATCGTACTTCAACTAACGCAAACAAACCAAAACGGTTATCAAGAAAACCCGCAAAAATGTCATTCTGGAAAATGATAGTGGGATTTATGATATTTATCATCATTTTCGTTTACGGAATTTCTAAGATTAAAATTTCATCGCCGCCAACCTCTTCCCAGATAGATGTTCCCCGGATTGAAACCCCTCCGCTTTCATCTCAATCTCAACAGTATCATTGTGCCGGCAAAGTTCATTGTTCAGAAATGGATTCTTGTGAAGAAGCAAGATATTATTTGCATCATTGTTCAGGCGTAAAAATAGATGGAGACGGAGATGGTATGCCATGTGAACAACGATGTGGGCATTAATATTATTTCTCCAAATAAACGAATGATGGATTATGGATATTTCACCATAAGTTTCAATTTTTTTCCAACCGATTCTCAACAATGTGGGCCAGGTACAGGTATAACTCCTCTGACCTGTAATGAATTAAAATTAGGCTCAGAATATAGGGATAACCAGACAGAGCCTAATAGATTCAAACGAGTTTTTGGATGGACAACAATCCATAGTGATACTTACTATCAGCAATCATTACTCACAAATAAACGTACTATGTTAGCCGAACAAAAAAGAGAAGCTTTATCTTTAGACATGGCGCAAGCAAGCCCCCAACTGACCGAAGCGGAGCACCAGCAAATTCTGGTGGAATGGAACGATACGGCCACCGACTACCCGGCAGATAAAACGATCCATCAACTGTTTGAGGAACAAGTCAAACGCACGCCCGACAATATAGCAGTCGTCTTCGAGGGGGAACAGTTGACTTATACCAAATTGAACCAACAAGCCAATCAACTGGCTCATCATTTGCAATCATTGGATGTTGGCCCGGAGATGTTGGTCGGTCTCTGTGTAGAACGCTCAATTGAGATGGTGATTGGCTTACTGGGGATTCTCAAGGCAGGTGGGGCTTATGTACCGCTTGACCCAAGTTATCCGGCGGAACGTTTGGCCTTTATGCTGGCAGATGCCAATGTTTCGATCTTGCTGACACAGAGCCATTTGCGGGATAGCTTGCCAGAGATATCATGTCCGAAGGGTGTAAAGGCGCAAGTTGTTTGTTTGGATACCCAAAGGGCACGCTGTAGTGATTGGAGGGAAATTAAGCGTCTGCCAACTGTCAATCTTGAGGTACCCGTCAAAGCGGATAATCTGGCTTATTTGATGTTTACCTCTGGTTCGACAGGTAGACCTAAAGGAACACTTATTATCCATAGAAGTGTTATTAGGCTTGTTAAAAAGACAAACTACATTCAGTTTGACCAAAATCAGATATTTCTCCAGTTAGCTCCCTTATCTTTTGATGCCTCAACATTAGAGATATGGGGGCCCTTTCTAAATGGTGGCCGTTTAGTGATTATGCCACCCCATCAGCCCTCCTTAAAGGAAATCGGTGATTATCTGACGCGATATGGAATAACCACCTTATGGTTGACAGCAGGTCTATTCCATTTGATGGTTGACGAACGCGCCAATGATTTAAGCTCATTAAAACAACTTCTAGCAGGTGGAGATGTTTTATCAGCTGACCATGTTCGTAAAGCAGTTCAAGCTTTAAACGATGGGATACTGATTAATGGCTATGGCCCGACGGAAAATACGACCTTCACCTGTTGCTATCCCGTACAAGATTTAGAGACCATCAAAAGCTCTGTACCGATAGGAAAGCCGATAGCTAATACTCAAGCATATATTCTTGACCCATTTTTGGAGCCAGTACCAATAGGTGTATCAGGCGAACTATACATTAGTGGAGTTGGTTTAGCCCGAGGCTATCTCAACCGTCCTGAATTGACCGCCGAGAAGTTCATCCCTAATCCCTTCGACAAGGCCCCTGAGTTTACCGAAGGGCTCAGAGCCTGCCATGAGCCTGTCGAAGGAACAAGCCCGCTTGTTCAAGGAATAGGAACGCGAAGCGGGGAGTATGGAGTAGGAACCAATTCCCGCTTATACAAAACCGGGGACCTCGCCCGTTGGCTACCAGACGGTAATATCGAATTCATTGGCCGAATAGACCATCAGGTGAAGATACGGGGGTTCCGCATTGAGTTGGGCGAGATCGAAACCGTCTTGAGTCAGCATAAAGCAGTGCAAGACGTGGTGGCGCAGACTCAGGGATCAGGGGAACAGAAACGGCTGGTGGCCTATCTAATTGCTACCCCTCTAATTCCTAATCCCCAATCTCTAATTCCTGAACTACGGGACTATCTGCAAAAAAAACTGCCCGATTATATGATACCGAGCGCCTTTGTACTGTTAGATGCCTTCCCCTTGACTCCCAATGGCAAGGTTGACCGTCAGGGCTTGACCGAACCGGATAGTGCCGCTTTAGCCACTGCAAATGAATTTTCGCCGCCACAAACGCCAACTGAGAATATTTTAGCCAGCGTTTGGGCAGAGGTATTGGGCGTTGAGCGGGTTGGACGACACGACGACTTCTTTGAATTGGGGGGACATTCCCTGTTAGCCACCCAGGTGGTGTCACGTTTGCGGATGTTGTTTGAGACCGGAGTCAGGACGCGAACGCTGTTTGAAGCCGCCACGTTGTTGGCCCTAGCAAAGCGCATTGATGCCCTGCGGCAGAGCGACAAGCAACTACTGCCACTTCCTCCGCTCATCCAGGCGGCAGAACGTCCCCAATCGCTCCCCCTCTCCTTTGCCCAACAGCGATTGTGGTTTCTGGACCAATTGGAAGGGCCCAGCCCGACCTATAACATTCCCTTGGCTTTACGTATGACCGGAAATCTCAACATTCCGGCTTTAGAAGCGGCCCTCAATGAGATTGTGGCTCGCCACGAAGCATTGCGAACCACCTTCCCCGCAGTGGATGGGGTAGCCCAGCAATGGATAGCCCCAACCTTATATCTGCCTTTGGAAATTGTTGATCCTTCGGCTTCGCTCAGAGCTTGTCCTGAGCCTACCGAAGGAGCAAGCTCTGAGTTTACCGAAGGGACAGGTTTACGTTCATTGTCTGAGCAGGAACAGGGCCAAGCCCTGCTCGAGCGCTTAAACCAAGATGCCTGGCAACCCTTTGACCTGACCACTGGTCCTTTACTCAGAGTCGTACTCTATCGTCTCAGCGAGAGTGAATGGGTCTTACTGCTCAATATGCACCACATCATCAGCGATGGCTGGTCAATCGGGGTGTTGATACGGGAGCTATCGGCCTTGTATGAGGCATTTAGCAGAAAGCGACCTTCTCCCCTGCCAGCCTTAGAAATTCAATATGCCGACTTTACCCTCTGGCAACGGGCGTGGTTGCAGGGTGAAGTGTTGGAAAAACAGCTCCATTATTGGCGCACAGAACTGGCTAATGCGCCCACCTTGTCGGATTTACCCACCGATTATCCCCGCCCGGCAAGGCTAAGTTTCAAAGGCGATATGATACACTTTGAATTGGGAACAGAATTATCACAACAGCTAAACGTCTTAAGTAGAAAACAAGGGGTTAGTTTGTTTATGACCTTGTATGGTGCTTTGGCAGTGTTGCTTTATCGGTATAGTGGTCAGGATGATATCGTAATCGGTACGCCAATAGCCAATAGACACCTACAGGCGATAGAACCACTGATCGGTTTCTTTGTCAACACCTTAGCCTTACGCGCCGATTTATCAAACAATCCCCCATTTACCGAATTATTGGAGCAAGTTCGCCAGACTACCTTAAACGGCTATACCCATCAAGACTTCCCCTTTGAGCAATTGGTGAACGAATTGGATGTGCCGCGCCATCTCAGTCATACGCCTCTCTTCCAAGTGATGTTGGCGTTCAATAATACTCAAACGCCCCTGAGCTTGTCGAAGGACGGCACGCAGCGGAGACTACGGGCTGATTTGGAATTCAGTCGGCTGTGGCTCGAAAGCCAAATCGCCCGGTTTGATTTAACCCTCTTTGTAAACGAAATAGAAAGCGGCTTACAATTCGATTTAGAGTACAATAGTGATCTATTCGCCCCAGAAACCATTGAACGCATGGCCGGGCATTTTGAAGTACTGCTGAATGCCATTGTTGAGAATCCAGCACAATCTATCAGTCAGTTACCCATGCTGACGGAAAAGGAAATTCAACAATTGCAAACTTTCAATGAGACGGGCAGGGATTATCCCAAAGAGCTAACGATTGTTGATTTATTTGAACAACAGGTAGAAAAAACACCAGATAATATCGCGGTCATTTTTGAATACCAACAACTCAGCTATCGCGAACTTAACCACAAAGCGAATCAGTTAGCCCATTATCTGCTTCTATTCAAAAACGGAACTGGCGACTTTATGATTGCAATTGCGGTGGAACGTTCTTTGGAAATGGTCATCGGCTTATTAGCGATTCTTAAAGCCGGTGGTGCTTATGTACCGATTGAGCCAAGCTATCCAACGGCTCGGATTCGTTATCTGTTGGATGACAGTGCCGCCCCGTTGTTGTTGACTCAGAGCCATTTAAAAGCACAATTGGAAACGGATTGTGTAGTGGTGTGTTTGGATGAGGTGGATTTTGTTAGGCAACCGACTGAAAATCCGTTGGTCAGTCGCACTGCGACGGATTTGGCTTATGTGATTTATACGTCGGGTTCGACGGGAAAACCGAAAGGCGCAATGAATACTCATACCGGCATAGTGAATCGTTTGTTGTGGATGCAAGAGACTTATCAGCTGACTATTCAAGATCGTATTTTACAAAAAACGCCTTTTAGTTTTGATGTTTCGGTGTGGGAATTTTTATGGCCATTATTGAACGGGGCTGGTTTAGTGGTTGCAAAACCGGAAGGGCACAAAGACCCGGCTTATTTAGCCTCAGTGATTGCTCAATATGAAATCACTGTCTTGCATTTTGTACCTTCTATGCTACAAGCATTCCTAAATCAGGCTAAGGTAAAGGATTGCTCCAGCTTAAAAATGGTCATCTGTAGTGGTGAAGCATTAAGCTTTGAACTCATGCAGCAATTTTTGGCTCATTTTGCCGACTTGAATATCGAATTACATAATCTTTATGGACCCACCGAAGCCGCTGTTGATGTGAGTTATTGCCCCTGTAGAATTGAAGCCGCACACACCTCGGTTCCGATAGGAAAACCGGTTGCCAACACGCAACTTTATGTTTTAGATGCCGCCTATCAAATCCTGCCAATTGGCGTGCCGGGGGAATTATGTATTGGCGGAATTCAAGTCGGTCATGGCTACCATGGTCGCCCCGAACTCACCGCCGAAAAATTTATTGAAGTCGAACTGTTCGGCAAAACCGAGCGCATTTACAAAACGGGTGACTTAGCTCGTTGGCGGGAAGATGGCAACTTGGAATATCTAGGACGTCTCGACCACCAAATCAAACTACGAGGTTTCCGCATTGAATTAGGTGAAATTGAAGCCGTACTCACTCAATATGAAGCTATCAATGAAACGGTCGTGATACTCCTCCAACGCGATGGCAATCCATCATTAGCCGCTTATCTCACTTCAAGAGAACCGCTAGAAACCCCAGCCATCCGTGACTGGCTGAAAGCTCGCCTACCTGATTACATGATCCCCGCTCATTTTACCGTACTGGAAGAAATGCCACTAACACCTAACGGTAAAATTGACCGCAAAGCCCTAGAAAAACGGGCCACAGAAGAAAATTTTGACTTAGAGACGGCTGGTTATGTCGCACCACGCACTGCTGAGGAAGAATTGCTGGCGAATATCTGGGCTAATCTTTTAGGGCTTGAACGGGTTGGTGTGCATGATAACTTTTTTAAACTGGGAGGACATTCCTTACTGGCAACGCAACTGATTTCTCGGATTCGGGATTGCTTTGAAGTGGAATTGCCGGTTAAATTGATATTTCAGCATCCGGTTTTGTGCGAACTCGCAGAACAAATTACCCAAAGCCAAACCTTCCAAAATACACCACTGTCAGACTTTATCAAAATCAGGAAACAGGAGATACCGACTGATGCAGTCGTGCCAATGTCCATTACCCAGTTGGAAATGTGGTTCACCGATCAACTCTACCCACATGTCGCCAGCATGAATTATATGTTGTTCGGTTATCGTTTTCTGGGGCCATTAAATGTCTCGTTTTTAACAAAAAGCTTGAGACAGATGGTTCAAGTTCATGAAGTTTTACGTAGCGTTTTTGTGAGAGAAGAGGATAAGGTGATTCGTGTTGTACCAGAGCACTTCAAGTTGCCTTTTGAACAGATTGATTTACGCGCTGCTATGTCTACGACTGAACGTGAAGCGGCGGTTCAGAAACAGATAAACAACCTACAGTTCGACCTGGCACAAGGTCCTTTATGGCGTTGCATTTTATGGCAACTCAATGAAGAGGAGTATTGGTTTCTATTCGCCATTCATCACATCATTTCTGATGGTTGGTCAATGGGGGTGATTACCAAAAAAATGGCCCAATACTATCGTGCCCTTGACGAGGGCTTGCCCATCACGCCGACTCAGGCTAGATTGGAATATAAGCACTTTGCCGCTTGGCAATGGCACTATTTTAATAGTGAAAAAGCGCGACTAGATCGCGACTATTGGTGTACCGTGCTGAAAGAACCACCTCCCCCCTTGACCTTTGCTGATAGTCCGCGCCTGGTAGAAAGAAATTTTGCCGGTGACGTATACCACATTAAACTCACACCGACACTGCTTGCTGAGTTACAGCAGTTAAGCCGCCAAACTGAAAGTACGCTGTTCGTTACTTTATTAACCGCTTTCAAGTTGCTTTTGTTTGCGTATACACAACGTCAGGATTTGATTGTGGGAACCACTTTGGCTAATCGTACCCAAGCCGAGCTTGAAAATGAAATGGGTTTGTTTGTCAATATCTTACCTATCAGAACCGATTTAAGCGATCATCCTAGCACACGCGAACTATTATTACGGGTAATGGAAAGCACGATGGGTGTTATCGCACACCAACAAACGCCCATTATCAAAGTGTTGGAATGGGTGCAACCACAAAGGAGTACCAAACACGCGCAATTACAGCAAGTTTTCTTTGCCTTACAAAACACGCCAGAAATCAGCCTGACTTTGAGTCAAGATATTCAAGTAAGTGAATTACCGTTACCGCAGATTAATATCAACACAGAATTTGATCTTTATATGTCACTTGAAGAAAACCCAGATGGAATAAGCGGAGTACTTTGGTATCGAAAAGACCTGTTTAGCCACACCTGGATTGCGAAGTTTTGTGAAGATTATCAGAACATTTTGCAACGCCTCGTTGCAATGCTTGATGAGCCGATTGAAACCTTGACTAAAGACATTGGCACAAACCGCCCTGAAACAGAAAGACCTCAAACGACTGAAGATGTCACTTTACCCACCCCAGCCAATCAACACATAAATCACAATGAAACTGAGCGGCTTCTAATGGTGCTGTGGCAAGATATTTTGGGTACAAGCGAGTTAAGTATTGATGATGACTTTTTTACCTCGGGCGGAGGGTCATTGCAATTACTCACTCTGTTAAATCAGATTGAACACACATTTGCCTGTCGCATCCCCATCCGGGCTTTATTTGAAAAGACGACTATTCGTCAGCAAAGCCAGTTTATTTTGCCACTCGAACGGCAGGTTCAAGGCGACTAGTACATTGTCAAGGTTATTTTGACGGGTAGTGTTAGACCTGACAGGTTTTGGAAACCTGTCAGGTCTTTTGATATCAACAGACAAATTCAAATTGACAATATACTAGTCTGTCCAAATTATAGAGGTATTTTAACATGACAAAATTTAATCTTTTGATACAGGATGTTTTACAAGGCAAACGCCTGAGTCACATTCATGATATATTTGTTATAACCGATGAAATTGATTATCCAGGCGTTGACCAAGTTTTTCCGATGTACCCGGAACAATCCTTTTTTCTGGAGGAATTAGTGAAACCCAAAATTCAAGGCGCCAATGTGTTAGAAATTGGTTTAGGTTCGGGTGTGTTGTCCATTGGTGCGCTTAAAGCAGGTGCCAACCAAGTGACGGCGTTGGAAATTAATCCGCGTGCCAAAATATTTGCGGGTTTTAACGCGCTGCTTAATGGTGTCGAAAAGGCACTGCACATTACCGATGGTGAGACTGAAAATATCTGGGCACCGGTTATGGGAAAAACTTTCGATTACATCATTTCTAATCCGCCCTTTGTGCCAATACCGGCTGATACAGACTATTACTTACATTCAGACGGTGGTGGGATACTGGGACTTGATTTTGTTGAAAAAATTTTGAGCCGTTTAGATGAACATTTAGCCCCAAACGGACACGCACAAATTGTGAGAACTGCCTCCGGAGATAATCAATTACCAACCGCATTATTAGAGCTGGCAAATACTTATTTAACGGGTAGCACCTTAGTCAAAATTGATCCGTTTGCCTTTCCGCTCAAAGAGTCAGAAGAAGACTTGCCAGAAGACTTGCCTGGCGGCATTTCCATCTCTGCTGAGAAAATAGCAGAAATTATCCAACAATTGCAATCAAAAGGAATTTCCCACACCTATTTATGTGTTATTCATTATGAAAAAGGGGAAAAATCTATCACGACCCAGTTGTCTAAGCCGCATCCAGATTGGCATCTGCCGTTAAATAATTCATAGGTATCAGATCATCGGACCAACTAAATTTAGGGTGAAAGGGTAGAAAGCGGATAAAACGTCAATCAATCATTTTTATCTTCAATTTGCGATGATTTGCGATGAATTAAGGATTGCCCCTACGTAATGCATTGATTTATAGGGGCAATCCGAAAGTGGTTGCCCCGAAAAAAAATCCTTAAAACAGATACGTATCGTTGCTCAATGGGGGCTTTTCGATCTCACTGAATCACCGCAATAATCAAACAAAACCGTATAAAACTTTCTAAATAATGGACATTTATCGGAGACGGTTTGCGGATTAAGATATTCGATTAGCAATAGCGGTGTATGTATTGCTTTTGAATAGATTTGACCGCCATAAACTTTAGCGGCTTCAATCAAACATTCCGAAAGTTTTTCTTGGCAAGCCCCTTTTATCTGATCGTAATGGCTAAAAGATTCTGGGGCATTAAAGGGCACATCGTTTTGAGTGCTGAGCCACCATTGCATTGTCAAATTGCATTGGCGAAAATTTCTCAGTTTGGCTATGGTATTGTCCCAATCGGCCATTATCCAGGCTTCTAATTCCGGAGCCGCAAAGCCAATCAAACGTTTGATATCTTGTGCCGCTTCAACTCTATCAAGGGCATCTGAAAAAAGCCTTTCTCGTTCTTCAACATCATGACAATCTAAATCATCTAAAACTAAAATCAAGTCACAATGTCCACCGTGCGATAATGCATTTTGTAACTCTTGTTCAATTTGTTTCGCTAGACTTTCACCCGTTTGTCCCAATGCATGACGTTTTTTCTTGACTTTATGGGGTACCCGTTTGGGTCGAATGGGGGTTTTTCTTTCAAATTCGCAGTTTGTCAAGTGTTTTCTAAAAAAATTGACTAACCCCCGGATCTCGGCTTCGCCCCCGCCGGCAAAAATCCAGACTACCACGGCCAACCTCCTAAATCAGGATCACCGATTCGATACAGATCACCCAGTTGCCAACCTTCTTCAATTTTAGAAGACAATGCACTGGTTGAAAGTGGTTTGACCATAAAATGATTTTGGTCTTGCCGTTCAAAACAAAGCACATTTTTGACCGAATCGGTAAAATAATCCAACAAATCTGGGCTATGGGTACTGATAATCACTTGGGTTTTGTGAGCCGCGTTTTTAATCCATTCCGCTAGAATTTGCATCCAAGCGACATGTAAACCCAATTCCGGCTCATCAATCACCAATAATGTCGGTAAGATGGGGGAATGTAAAAGCGTTGCCCAACATAACATTCGTACTGAACCATCCGACAGTTCACTCAAATAAAAAGGTTCTCGCATTTCCTTAAAATGCCATTGCACGGCGAGGGAGAGATTTGAACGAGCGGTTTTTATCTTACGTGTGTTGGGTAAAATGCTTTTCATAGCATGATTGATTTGTTCTTCAAAATCAAGACCATAATGTGGGTGCTGCATAAGATTATCTAATACCAGTGGTAAATTTTCGCCAGTTGCAGATAAAAAAATATCATTCGCACCGATTTTCGGATAAGCATCCCGAATGGATTTTAAACTCATATCGTTGGCATTGTAAAAACGCCATTGTTGAACGGTTTCTAGCAACTGGCGCCGCGCCTTATAAATAGGAGCCTTTTCTGGCGCAAAATGACTTTCTTCCAATAATTTAGGTATCGCCAACAAAGTGAATTCATTGATAGGTACGCCGGTTATCTCTTCAAAATGCGTCCCCTTTTGGCTTTCATCGTTGATTGAAACGACACCCAAACCCGTTTGTTTATGATGGCATCTATAATAATAAAAAGGCTCAACTTGATGGTGATAAAATGATTCTTCAAGAATAAAAGGGATACTCATCGCATCTTTGGCATGAAGTGTGACTTCAAACCGAATGGAGAGGAGCGTTTGCTTATCAGTTAATTCAAATACATAAGTGGCATTCGCCGGATAGGGCAAATGACCATCCAATAATTTGGAACCACCCAGTTGATTCATCACGGCTTGTTGATAGGCGGTCACGCCTTGACTACCATCACCTGGCGTCACACAATCCTGTAAAAATTTTAACACATTGATTAAATTAGTTTTTCCAGAACCATTTGCACCCATTAAAATATTTAAAGGCTGGAGTTCTATTTCTTGATTTGGGTTGATGACTAAATTTTTATAATGGGTTGTGATTAATTTTTTAAGTTGTAACCGTGAGTTGTTCATAGATTTCCTGTTAAATCCATTCAAATAATTAGGGGACCGACTTCATTTAATCTTAATATTTTGGTAACAAACTTTTTTTCAAGTTTTGGTCTAAAAGCTTCGATAATTTTAAATGAGTCACCAAAATTCATTTTGGAAAAAGCTAAACTCAAATTTGGATTCTTAATATCAGAAAATTATTTACCGCAAAATTTTTTTTGAGCCATTTTTGGAGTCCAAACCTTTAGATTTGGACGTGACAAAATGACCGAGTGCCAAATCTAAAGGATTCGAGGTTTTAGTTTTTCTTCAAAAAACTAAAACCTCGAATGGACTCCATAATATCCGATAACTTGTGCTTCAGTCTTAATGACTCAACACCATTCGGTAACGTACTTGTCCCTTTTTCAGTCGGGCAATCGCATCGTTGATCCCATCGAACCGATAGTTTTCAACCACCGGCTTGATATGATGACGTGCAGCAAAATCAAGCATCTTGGCAATGGTTGCCGGACTGCCACCCGGAGAACCCGATACCGAATATTGGCCAATAATAAGTGAAAAGATATCGATATCCACTGGTTCTGTCGTGATACCGACAAAATGTAATCGTCCACGGGGCTTTAGTGTGTTGAGATAGCGGTTCCAGTCTAACTTAACGTTTACCGTGGAAATAATGAGATCAAAATGGCCAGTGGCTGCCTCAATTTCTTTTTGATTGAGAGAATTCAATGTATGGTGAGCGCCTAGATGCAGGATTTCTTCCTTTTTGGTTTCGCTGGAAGTGAATGCGGTCACTTCACATCCCCAAGCATTGAGGAACTGTAACGCTATATGGCCCAGTCCACCAATTCCTATTACTGCCACCTTGTCTGTTAGTTTAACCTCAAATTGAACCAACGGATTAAAAACAGTAATGCCTCCACATAATAGTGGGCCAGCAGATGCCAGTTCAATACCCTCGGGAATAGGCACCACACTGTTGCCAGCGGCACGCACCTTGTCAGCAAAACCGCCATGATGTCCGATGATGGTTGCCTGTGCTTTGCTACACAGGTTGTGGTCGCCAGCGTGGCAATGCACACATTCGTTGCAGTAGCCTGCATCCCAGCCCAATCCAACGATTTGACCGACCCTCAGATGCTTAACCTGCTCTCCAACTTTGGCAATTTTTCCCACGACTTCATGTCCGGGAACAACCGGGTATTGGGTATTGCCCCAGTCATTGTCAATCACATTGAGATCACTATGGCAGAGGCCGCAGTAATGGACATCAATTTCTACTTCATGAGGTTTCAGATCACCCGGATCATACTCAAAGGGTTTAAGCTGACCCCCGGGTTCAAATGCTGCAAAAGCTTTGATCATCATTTTAATTTCCTATTTTCAATCGTATTACGCCCGCTTATTTTATCAAATCGGAAAAATACCGTTTGAGCAATGAGCTGTTGACTGGCGGACAGACAATATCACTATTATCCAAACTTCGCAGAGTCTTGCTACAATCAAAGGTTTTTCCCATCAATAATATTTCCAAATAGGTGAGTCCGGTTATCGGTAACTTGTTGATGAGGGCCGGCAACATAACGCCCAAAACATTTTCCTTAGCATGAAGGGGAATAGCTTGAAGTTTGGATAACCAATGGGAGTATGGTATCACTTCCACCGGATAGCCCAGTTTGTTCATTTCTATGGCCAGTTGTACCAAAGATAAGGGGTATTGATTAATGAGATGGAATCTGTTTCCAATAGAACTTTTTTGTTTTGATAAATGAACAATGGCTTGACTCACATAATCTACCGGGGTCATATCTATGGTGGTGTCTAAATCGGGAACCGTCCCTTGTTGGATGAAGAGTTTGAGTAATCTACATAACATATCCTCTTGATTGGAGATACCCGTTTGAGAGTGACCTGCAATCAATCCCGGACGGTAAATTGTCACCGGGATACCCAGTGCCTGGGCGGTACTCAGCATTTTATCTGCCACCCATTTACTTTGGGAATAACCGCCATAAATAAGCTGACCCTCAACCAAAGGGGTATCTTCTGAAATACATTGTCCGGTATAACCAGTCGCATCGAATACGCCGAATGTAGAGATATAGTGTAATGATTTCAGTTTGGTGGTTGTCGCTAATTTGAGGATTTCCTGGGTGCCCTGGACATTGGATGGCTGTAAAGCCGAATAGGGGCGGCTCAAATCAACTTCCGCTGCCGCGTGATAGATGAGATCAATACACTGGGCTAACTGCTGAAACTGTGGTGTACTCAGACCCAGCTTAGGCTGAGAGAGTGTACCCGCCACTGGAATAATCCGTTCATCAAATTGTTTACCCTCTGCAAGGGCATAGTGTTCCAAGTTTTGCCAAATTTTTTGCTTCCCTTCAGCAGGGCTATTGATATTACGCACTAAACAATAAACCTTGGCTTCGGTTTGGCGCAAAAGTTCGTGGAGTAGGAAAGCCCCTAAAAAACCGGTAGCCCCGGTTAATAGAATTGCTTTTGCCTCAATAAGCGTTGGAGATACATTGTCAGGTAAGTTGATAGAGTCAAGCGGTGGAACTTCAGCTAATAAATCTGCAACTGGCATTGCTGTCACAATGCTCGTTTGTTCCAGATTTGAGGACATCGTTTCAAGGGATTGTCGGGTATCAAGCTGTTGCGCTAACTGTTCAACAGTGTGATGACTTAACAGTGTTTGTAAGGGCAAGGTGACTTGAAATCGTTGCTCAATTTTGGACAATAGCTCCAAAGCTAATAGGGAGTTTCCTCCCAATTCAAAAAAACTGGTTTGGGTATCAACATACTCTACGCTCAAAATCTCCTTCCAAAAACCAGCGATTATCTGTTCGGTTGAGGTTTGAGGCGGGCTGAAGGTTTTGGCTGCTGGGTCGTTAGGTTCCTCAATCACAGGTAATGGTTCAACTTCATCAGTAAAGGACAAAACCACCTTGCCAATATGCTTGGTTTGAGCCAGATAAAGAAAAGCATCGGCCATATGCTCAATTGGAAACAGCTTTGTGGGTAAGGGTTTCAGGTGTCCGTTTTCAAATGCAGTCATTACGGCCTCCATCATTGCCATTACCA
This sequence comes from Thiotrichaceae bacterium, assembly GCA_029939505.1. Lineage (GTDB taxonomy): Bacteria > Pseudomonadota > Gammaproteobacteria > Beggiatoales > Beggiatoaceae > QNES01. The sequence continues at coordinate 19,358 of JAOZSV010000075.1, forward strand.
AGGTCGGGTTTGTGTCAATAATATCTCCTAAATCAAATGGTAAATATGACACATCGGGCCGATATTGGGTAACCTGCTCTTGACTCCAAATCCCTAATTTTCCCAATTCAATAAAACAACCGCCCTCTTTAAGCACCTCAAAGCTCTTGGTAATAAATTCTCCGTTTAAGCTATTCAGGACAACATCAATGCCTTCATCGGCCATCATAATTTCTGACGCAAAATCCAAGGTACGAGAGTTCATTACCAGGTTGACCCCCAATGCTTGCAAGTAATCCCACTTTTGTGGACTGGCTGTGGCAAATATCTCAGCTCCAACCTGCTGGGCCAATTGAATCGCTGCTAAACCAACCCCACCGGCCGCTGCATGAATCAGGACTTTATCCCCAGACTTTATCTTTGCCAACTCCTTAAGCCCATAGTAAGCCGTTAAGAAAACGGTAGGGATACCTGCTGCTTCGGCGAAGCTTAACTGTTTCGGTTTGTGGACCACAAAAATAGCTTTAACGGTCACCAAAGTCGCCAAGCTACCGAGGGTATAGGCTATCACCTCGTCCCCAACCCGGAAATTTGACACGTTAGCCCCCACCTTTGTGACCAATCCGACACATTCGTAGCCCAATGCAACATCTGAAGCCTGCTTAATCCCTAGATTGCTAGCATTGTATTCCCTAAGCATTCCTAACACATTGATAACATCCCTAAAATTTAAGCTGGCGGCTTGGGTTTCAATCTCTACTTCATCAGGGGCAAGTTCTCTAGGTTCAAATGGAACCAACTCAAGGTTATCAATTGAACCATAGTCCGATATTTGTACTCGAAGAGGCAATTTACGTTGTTCTGAGCCAAAAGCTAACAACGTCTGTCGGTCTATCTTGCCGTTGGGGGTTAAGGGCATGCTTTCCAGCAAAACAACAGTATCCGGGATCATATGGGGCGGTAGTTTCCCCATCAGGTGATGCCGCAATTCTGTCTTGAAGGTTGTGGGCGAGATTTGAGCACTGTCCTTCTGCGGAACAGCATAAGCCACCAGTTGTTTATTAGCTCCCTCTCCCTGAACCACCACTGTGGTCTCTTTAACCGCCGGATGTGCCAGCAAAGCGGCCTCAATCTCCCCCAACTCTACCCGAAAGCCCCGTATTTGTATCTGATAGTCTTTCCTGCCCAAATACTCAAGGTTGCCATCGGGTAAAAAACGACCCAAGTCGCCAGTGCGGTATAATCGTCCCTCACCCACCGGATTAACCACAAACTTCTCTGTTGTCAACGCTGGCTGATTCAGATATCCTCGTGCTAAACTCGTTCCACCGATGCAGATTTCACCGTTTTCGCCATCAGGCACTGGCCGTAACTGTTCATCTACAATGTAGGCCATCCGATTGGGCAATGGTTGACCAATAGGCAGACTTTGCCAATTTTGACTGAAATGGGTTGGCAGCTCAAATAGACTTGCTGTGCCGCTGACTTCAGTCATGCCATAGACGTTGAGAAAACGAATGTTGGAAGCCGCTATTTTTGACCACAACATCCCCCCCTCGGCTGAGGTGACTTCTCCTCCTACAATGAGTAAGCGTAAAGGGCTATCTTGTAAGGTGATATGACTACTGACCCATTCTTGGGCCAAAGTCTGATAATAACTCGCCGGTAAATCAACCACTGTTAAATCGTATTGTTTGACCTTTGCTAAAAACTCACTGACCGTCCATAACTTCTGATCCGGCACCACCAGAGTGGCCCCACTTAACAAAGCCATAATAATTTGCTCTACACCAGCAATATGAGTAAGCGAAGCAAACTGTAATACCCGATCCGCTGGTGTCAGTTGGTAATGCTGTTGTAAACTGGTAAAATGTTTTACCAAAGCTTGGTGTTCCAGTAATACGCCTTTCGGTTGTCCAGTTGAGCCAGAGGTATAGAGACAGCAAGCTAAATTGCTAGGATTTTCGACTTTCGATTGAGGATTTTCGATTAAAGAATCTGTGGACCGTTCATCCATATAAAGTTGTTTAGCTTGATGCGGGGGCAAGTCGCCGGCCCCGGCTCGACTGGTCAGAATGATGGAGATTTGGGTATCATTCAATATATGCTGGATGCGCTCAGGAGGATAACTTGGATCGAGGGGCACAAAGGCACCACCCACCAGCTTTGAGAATACCCCACAAGCCGATAACTGCCTCAATAGACAGTTCAAGGTGTAAGCCAATTAACTGCTCTGATTGAATCGTTAATTGTTGTAATTGAGCAGCAATTTGATTAGCCTGTTCATTGAGTTGTTGATAACTCAGTTGCTTGCTTGGTGAGATAAGCGCACTATGAGTTGGGTATTGTTTGACAATGGTTTTAAATTGCTGTACCAATGTTATTTTTGGGTTAAGTTGATTTAACATAATAATCTAAACTCTAAACTTCGTTATCTTTTCTGGACCAAGTAATTATTCAGCACTAAGGAATCAGGATTTAATAACATCCCAAACTTTGTGTTCGGTTGGACTGGCA
>JAOZSV010000425.1 GCA_029939505.1 Thiotrichaceae bacterium
AGCCATCGCAAAGGGAACTGACCAATTCATATAGAAAATACAGGAAGTCCAACCCTAGGGTGTTGACACAGAATCATTTGTTCGTTAAAATGTTCATCCAAGATTGGTGTTAATCAAATACCAATTTAATCAATTAATTTTTTAACTTAAAATGGTGAGAATCATATGGAAAACTATAAAAGCTCAATAGATCGTTTGGCACGTCTCTTCAAAAAGAGTCGAGATATTTGGAAACAACGGTCTTTGGAGAAACAAGCTCGGATTAAAAGCCTAGAAATCAAAGTACGTGATTTATCCAAGAGTCGTGAGCAATGGAAATCACGAGCCAAAGCCGCAGAAAGTCAATTCTCTCCGTCTGATACCGCTAATTCTACCGAATTGTCTTTACCTATTGATGAGGAGAAACCTAGAGTGTTAACGGGTCAATTTATCCCCGCAGAGGAATGTTCCACCTTAAGACCAGTGAAACATCAATATCTGGTATATGTCATCCAATTGGCCGTCGAACAAGTTATGGTGAGTTTGAATAGTTTTCGTGGCATTGAGAAGACTTTTGAGTCTTTCGCTCCGTTTTTTAATTTACCGGTACCCAGTTTTAGTAGCGTCCGCAACTGGGTGCTACGTTTAGGATTATATCAGTTGTTATCGACACCAGCATTTGCGGAGGATTGGATTTTCATTATTGATCTAACCACCGAATTAGGTACCAATAAAGCTTTAGTCATCTTAGGCCTCAGACAATTTCATCTTCAAAAATTATTATCCCAACCCGAATTTATCGGACTTAAACACACTGATATGGAGGTCTTATCCATCGAAATTTTAAGCTCGACCAAAGGTGAAATTATTAAATCCTGTTTAAAAAAAGTCTCTGAACAAGTTGGGCTCCCCAAGCAAATTATCTCTGATCATGGTAGTGATGTCAAGAAAGGGGTCGAATTATTTGTGGAGCAATATCCTCAAATAATTTATACTTATGATGTCACTCATTATATGGCTTTACTGTTTAAGGAAGAATTAGCGACCGATACCAAATATCAATCATTTTTAGCACATTGTAGCCAAACTCGAAGTCAAGTTCAACAAACTAAATTAAGTTTTCTCAAACCGAAATCTCAAAGAGTCAAATCCCGTTATTTAAATGTGGAGGAATTGGTTGATTGGGGGCTCAAGGTCTTATCTTATCAAGAGAAGGGAGATTTTACCGCAATTAGCACCGATTGGCAACTTGATTCAAAATCTTACCAACAATTAAATGGTTCCGTCAACAGTCAATGTTATCAAGAATTGAATCGGTTGGTTAACCAAACTTATACTTCTCTCGCCGAATTTCAGTTAGCTTTAAGTCATCTAGCGACACCATTAGATGATCGTGCGACACAAAGGATTTGTGAGGCTGCTAATCTGGGTCAAAAATCTTTTCAACAACAATTAGATTGGATTGAAGAATTTCGAGATGAGCTACCAGTTTATGCACAAATGGTTGATCTGGTCCATGTCGCTGAAAAACAGCTCTCACATCAGGGTATTTCTTCAAATTCTTCTGCTCAATTTTTAGCCACCATTTCTAAATTCTCATTAACACCCCGTTTAGAAAAATTTAAGGATCGTATTAATGATTATTTAATCTTTGAAGGTAACCAAGTACGGGCAAATGAAGTTTTATGGTCAAATTCTAATGTGCTTGAGTCGATTTTCGGTAAATATAAACTCTTTTTGGATAAGAGTCCGTTATCAGAGATATCTCCACTGATTTTGACCATCCCTTTAAGCACGATTAAATTGACCGGTTCATGGATTAAAAACGCATTGGAAACGATCAGTTTTTCAGAAGTGAAAGCATGGGCGGCTCGTCTCTTTAAACCTTCAACCTTAGCTAACCAAAGAGCCATTTTCAACCCCATTTCTCACGACACTAATTTAGCATGAAAAACACCAGAAACACCTGCTTCTTAATCAACACCCTAGTCCAACCCCCTATCAAAGTCCATTCCCAGGGTTGAATATTAGCCCCTTTGCTC
>JAOZSV010000426.1 GCA_029939505.1 Thiotrichaceae bacterium
ATCCGATTTTTTTTCAAAGATTTCTTAAACATCTTGGAAACATAGTGCGTAACATATATTATATCATTTTTGAATCAGGATTAAACGGATTTAATGACAGGATTTTCTTCAAGGAGAGGAAATACCGAAGAAACCCCGTTTTTTCAAAAAACTTCTGTGATAAAAACTTTAGTCTTTTCGATCAGCAAAAAATACTTGTCGCATAACCAAGTTTGAACGAATAGCAAATCCATTGGTAACAGGATTCTCACCTTCTTTAACGTAAACGGCATAAAATGTATAATCGCCGCCCATGCCTTCTGGGAGTTCAAAGTCAAAGATGTGGTGGCTGCTTTCGGTGTTTTCTATGGAGGTTTTATAGGCTTGCTGTTGTAAACTCCAAGGGTTCATCGGTTGGTCTGTTCTAAATAGAAACGCTTCAGAGGGTAATTGAACTGCCATCCAAAGATCAACGCGGGTGTATTTATCCCTGTTAGCCGTTTCGACTAATTCCATCACCACCGTTTCACCTACTTGGTAAAAATCTTTTAAGCCGATAAATTCAAGATAGGCAACCTCTGACTCCGTATCTGGCTCTTCAGTGGTAGGCGGTGGCGTAACAATAGGTTCAGAAACAATCACGTCGTCTTGTGCCGTATCAGTCAATCCATCATTATCTGTCACAGTCAATGTGATGTTATAAGTGCCAGCATCATCAAAAGTCATTTGTGAATTTTTTCCAACAGCTTGTTGCCCATTGGAAGCCGTCCACGCATAATCGACAATTGTGCCGCCTGAATCAGTAGAACTGCTCGCATCTAAGGTTACGGTAGAAGCATCGCCTTCTGTTGGGGAAACAGAAAAAACAGCGGTGGGATGAACAACAATAGAAGTATCCCACAGCTTGAGTGTTTTATCCCCATTGCCAGACAGCGCGTAAAGACCATCAGGGGAAAAGACGACTGAACTAACAGAATTGGTACTATGCCCAGCAAATGTGCGAATTTCCCCTCCAGTGTTCACATCCCAGAGCTTAAATGTCTCATCCAAACTACCAGATAGCGCGTAACGACCGTCTGGGGAGAAAGCGACTGAAAATACACTAGAGGTATGTCCCGCAAATGTGCGAATGTTCTCACCAGAGTTCATATCCCATAATTTGAGCGTTCTATCCCCACTGCCAGACAGTGCATAACGACTATCGGGAGAGAAGGCGACTGAAAATATAAAATCAGTATGCCCAGAAAATGTACGAATGTTCCCACCAGAGTTCACATCCCAAAGTTTGAGCGTTCCATCCCTACTGCCAGACAGCGCGTAATGACCATCGTGGGAAAAGGCGACTGAATATACAACAGATGTATGCCCTACAAATGTACGAATTTCCGCACCAGAGTTCACATTCCAGAGCTTGAGCATTCCATCTCCACTGCCAGACAGCGCGTAACGACCGTCGTTGGGAGAGAAGGCGACTGAACTGATACCCCATTTATGCCCTGCAAATGTGCGAATTTCCGCTCCAGAGTTTACCTCCCAGAGCTTGAGCGTTTTATCCCAACTGCCAGACAATGCGTAACGACCGTTGGGGGAAAAGGCGACTGAAAATACATCAGAGAGATGCCCAGAAAATGTGCGAATTTCCGCACCAGAGTTCACATCCCAAAGTTTGAGCGTTCCATCTCCACTGCCAGACAGCGCGTAACGACTGTCGTGGGTGATGGCGACTGAATATACATTAGAAGTATGCCCAGAAAAGGTACGAATAGGTTCTGTAATGGTATCCGCAAAGACATTGCTGGATAAAACACTTATAAAAAGTATTGATATTAGGGTGTTGATTTGTTTTTTCATCTGATGTTCCTCGTTATGCTAAAGAGTACAGCGGATTAGCGGAATAAACGGATTTTTATTTCATGAGTTAAATTCGTTTATTCCGTCAATCCGTTGTACTTATATTCTGATGTTATGCACTATGTTTCCAAGAGGTTTAAGAAATCTTTGAAAAAAAATCGGATTTCTAAG
>JAOZSV010000256.1 GCA_029939505.1 Thiotrichaceae bacterium
TGGAGTACAACGCTTTAGCTTTGTATTTTGGAGTACAACGCTTTAGCTTTGTATTTTGGAGTACATTCGAGGTTTGAGTTTTTTGAAGAAAAACTCAAGTCGAGGCTAAAGTTTTTTCTTTAAAAAAACTTTAGCCTCGACTCGAATGCTTTAGCTTTGTCAATCCGTCCAAAAAACGCCCAAAGCTGAAGCGTTGGACTCCATCTTTAACTCTTAATTCGCATTGAAGACTTAGGAACGTGCATGTCGTGGATTTATAGAAACCAAGTTTTTTGAAAAAACTTGGTTTCTTTAGCTGTCAAAATTGACAAATCATTTAGGACGACTATAGACACTTGACAGGTTTTGAAAACCTGTCAGTTCTGATTCTTATGGAATTTATTTCATGCACGTTCCTTATTTTGTTTTGGAGTCTTATTTCTTGGAGTCTTATTTTCCTGAAGAATTTTTTGTAGTGAGAAACCAAGTTTCTTGAAGAAACTTGGTTTCTAAATGTCAAAAAAATGTCTTACCAGTTGTAACTGTTCCTAAACTGATTAAGTACTGAAGCATAAATTATCACAGCCAAAGCGTTGGACTCCAAAAAGTATTAAAATTTATGCTTCAGTACTTATTGTACCGATGCAGTACCCAGTTATAAATCGTCTGGTGTAAAGCCAGTTCGTATAGCAATACGGGATAACATCCGATAGGCTATTTCTTCGCCATCGTGAAATGCAAATACAAAGTCTGATTTGAGCTTAACGCAATTCACTCAGTAACGAGGCTATCATGCTTTCCGCTTGTCCAAGATAGCCGCCTCCAAATAAATTCAAATGATTGAGAATATGATAGAGATTGTATAGGACTTTGCGCGTTGAATAGCCTGAATCAAGAGGCCATGTTTCTTGATAGGCATCGTAAAAACGCTTGGAAAAGCCGCCAAATAGTTCTGTCATCGCTATATCAGCTTCGCGATCTCCATAATAAACGGCTGGGTCATAAATGGCGGGACCTTCTGTGGTAATAGCATAGTTGCCAGACCATAAATCGCCATGTAATAGCGAGGGTTGTGGTTGATAATCAGTAAAAAAATGGCCGATTTCAGCGATTAATCGTTCTCCATTGTTTTGTAATTTTTTACTATATGGTGCGGCTAATTTTAATTGAAAGCTGAATCGGTGTTTTTGCCAAAATATCACCCAATCATTTTCTTGGGTGTTTACTTGTGGCGTTGTTCCAATGTAGTTGTCATGGTGCCAGCCAAATTTTGGGCGTGTTTCTTGATGTAGTCTGGCTAATTGTTGCCCTAACTCTGAACTATGATGTTCGCCATGCCGGTTTAGGTATTCCATAACTAAATAGGCTTGATTATCCGTCGTTCCCCAACAGAGCGGTTTTGGTACTTTGATAGCCGCCGGTTTTCTCAATTCTTTCAATCCAGCGGCTTCTGCGGCAAACATATCTTGGTATTGGGCCGTATTGATTTTGACAAAATAGTTTTGATTGTTGCCCTCAATGTGATAAGTGTTATTAATACATCCGCCTGCAATTTTGTGTTTGTTTTGAATTTGAAATGTTTGCTTTGTTGTTTCGCTAATGTGTTTGGCGATGCCTTGCCAATTTGTTGTTTGATGAAACATAAATAAATGATGAATTGTGAATGATAAATCAGTCATTTTCGCTAAAAATTATAACAAAAACAATGTGTTAAAAAAAACGTTTTCGTAAAGATAAGCCATATGTTAAACGAATTGAAAGTGAAAAATGAGTGAAAATGAAACCCAAATTAATGCGTAAAAAATGGTCGATGCCAGGGACTGATTGAAGAATTGAAAACCTATTTTAAAGGTATGCCATTCCTTCGCTCGTCTTATGGTTTCTTGCCGTTAGCTAATATGATTTTTTTTAGCGGGATGGCTTTTTATTCAGCAATTCTAATTATCTAAAACACTTTTAAATCAATCACTTAAATAAGTCACCCATTTTTACCCCTAAATCAGACGATTTTAGGAAAATTTGTAAAATTTTTTAGCCGTTAAATCAAATAGTTACAGAATATTAGAATTGCTTTTTATTTAAAAACTTGACATTTCAAAAAAGGCGAAGTAAAATTAAACTCAGCTTAAGAATGGTTAGCCTTCTTAAAAAAAATAGGTTCAAGCCAAAAAGTAACTCGTAAGCCTCCATTTTGTGAGGGGATAAGGGTTGATACTTCCCTTCAAATTTTTTTTGAAGAAAACTTTAGCCTCGAATTCACAATGTTGAAATTGATGCCTCATTACGCATTAATCTCAATAATGGTCAACGAAATTGTTATCTTATGGTAATTGAATCATCTAATATTTTTCCAAAAATTTAGGAGTAGATAGTTATGGCAGCAACTGAAACAGCATTGAGTACAATAACGAATAGCAGCACTGCCGTCAGTACTGGCATCAAAGCGTTTGTGTTAGCTCACCCAGTGGGAGTAGCCATTGTGGGGGGAGCTATTGTAGGTGCAGGTACTTATTGGTTAATGAATAAGTATTTAAAGAAGAATGAAGAGCCTGCACCTGCTGCGGCTTAATGTAATCCTCAACCCCGTTATTTAATCTGAATAACGGGGTTTTTTAATTTTTTTTTAGCATCAAAACAGATTATTTTTAATTTCATTTAAAATGGTCATTTTTTAATTGATTATGGTATTCATGTCTGACGATAACTTTCCACCATTCAATTATCAAAAAGTTATTCACCATTCGAGGCTAAAGTTTTTTAAAAAAGCTTTAGCCTCGAAAATCATTTAGCATTATGAGCAAAACTAATCTGATTGTCATTATATTATCTTTTATCATTTCAACCACTGCGGTATTGGCCTACACCATTTATCGCATTAAGGTTGTTAGTTATGAAGATATTGATTTATACGAAAAGGAAGAAGTGGCTAAAGTCAAACAAAATTTGAAAGACTATATAGATATCGCTTATTCAACAATAGATTCTTACTATAAAAGCCGTTCTATGGAGAGTAAATATTTAGAAGAAATTTATGGACACCGTTTGAAAAATATTATTGATGTGGCTTATACAATGCTCAGTTCAAAAGCGGAATTAGTTAAAAAGGGGAAATTGACACTGGCTGAAGCGCATGCTCAGGCTGCTAATGAAATTAAACAGATCAGCTATGATGGCGGAACAGGCTATATTTTTATCGTTGATACGACATTGCCTTATCCTAAAATGATTATGAACCCGATTGAACCATCGCTTGATGATCAAGTGATGGATGATCCTAAATATAATACGACATTGGACAAAAAAAATTTTTTTGTGACTTTTGTGGAAATCGCTAAAACCAATGGCGAAGGCTTTGTTAGGCATAAATTCACCAAGCCGACTCAAGATGGGGAGGAAATTCCTAATGTGCCTAAACTGTCTTACGTGAAATTATTCCCAGAGTGGAACTGGATTATTGGGACTGGTATTTATATTGATGATGTGATTCGTGAGACCATAGAAGATATTAAAAGTATTATAAGAATAATGAGATATAATAATGGGGTTGGATATTTTTGGATCATAGATGTTTCTGACAAGTCTTCTCCAAAATATGCTATGCACCCTCATGATTCGTCGCGTGAAGGAAAAGTTTTGACAGGGAAAATGAGCAAATTGAAAACGCGGATTGATTCTTTTATTGAGGTTTGTGAAAAAAAAGGAAGTGGCTATATTGAATATAAAGGAGAAAAACCGACGGAGCAGGGTTTTATTCAAGGCGCGCCTAAATTAACTTATGTGAAACGATATAAACCATTGAACTGGATAATCGGTACTGGTTTTTATATGGATAATATAGACAAAACGGTTGGCAAAAAGAAAAAAGCGATTAATCAGCGAATTGACACTTTAATTTATAACATTTTAATAGTGACTCTATCTATTGCTTTATTGATTGGCACACTCAATTACCTGATCCGCCATTATTTTTTCAAAACGAAACCAAAAGTGGCTGATGGGCGTGATAAAACACCCACTTTAAAAAGTCAAAAATCCAATCAAATTCAAATTCCTAATAAAAAAGTCTCTAACGAAGCACTCAGTCTTACGCTTAAAAAACATGTTAGCCTTTCAATGGGTGTTGCTTTAATTCCAATTCCAATCGTTGACTTTGTTAGTGTTACCGCGATTCAAATGAGTCTGCTTAGTGAAATCGCTGAAAAGTTTGGAATACCTTTTTCTAAAGAAAAAGTCAAAAGCCTATTATTTTCTTTAGTGGGCGGTTCGATACCCGTCGCGGCTAATATGCCTGTTGCTAGTATGATAAAAAGTATTCCAGTTATTGGAACAGTGTCGGGTTTAATAACAATGCCCATTATATCAGGAGCATCGACTTATGCGATTGGTCAGTTGTTTATCCAACATTTCGCCGATGGGGGCACTTTTTCAAATTTTGAACCCCAAAACGCTAAAGAAGATTATGCTAAAATGTCTGAAGAGGGCATGAGGATCGCCTCTGATTTGGCTAAAAAACGTGCATGAGTACTACTAAAAAGCCTAAGAAACCAAGTTTCTTAAACTTGTGTTTTTTAATACTTTTTTGAGTGCTAAAAGAAACCCCTTTCAAAAAATGGGGTTTCTCACACGAATCTATCTCACTAATACTTAACACAAACAATAACTACAAGGATTATTTATAAAAAGGATTATTTATAAAAAGGGATAATCACGAAGTAATTTATTAACTCAAGTTTAGGAGTTCAAAATGGTCCGTAATTATCAGTAATTATTTGATTATTAAAGAAAAAAAACATTTCCAAAAAGTCGATGACTTGACAAATAAAGATCGTTGGAAAAACCAAAGATTTAGATTAGCCAATCTTGACGAGATTCATCAATCTGATTACCGAAAATCAAGGGCTTTTGAAAGAAAAAGAGGTTGTCAATAAAACGAATTTTAGCCGAAAATCAATAAATAATAGCTTGTAAATCAAGTGGTTATTTAAAATATGAACTCCGAAACTTGAGTTATTAACTCGTTGATTTTTTATGTGTTTTTATTTATCCTTTATTATAAATAATTCTTGTAGTTATCATTTACTTAGTTTAAGATTAGGAACGACAATTATGCAAGCTATTAATTTTTTACCGTTAAATATTGTATTGACTTTAGCACCACTTATACAAGCTGTTTATTTATTATCCTGTTTTTTAGTGGGATTATTTGGTCGAAAAAAGAAAATGGGCTTTTGGGGTTATTTCTTTTTTTCCACTATATTTTCTCCCATTATGGGAGCATTAGTATTAATCATCACATAATATAATGGTGAATGAATCATTTATTGCGTATTTGTAATCACCTATTTTCCACTTTGCCAATTTTATTCCTTTTTCCTTTTTCCAATTGATATAGGTTGTCATGAAGGCATTTGACAAATTAAAACAGCGGTTAGATAAACTGACTATCCCACTTCAAGTATTATTACTCATTTTCTTACTCCTATTTATTTACTTTAGCCCTAGTATCGTTATAACCATTAAGTCAGGTGAAGCAGGTGTTTTTTGGAGCCGTTTTTTTGGTGGCACTCAAGTGGATCAGGTCTATCCTGAAGGCATACACTTGATTTTTCCTTGGGATGAAATGGTTATTTACAATGCGAGGCTTCGAGCAAGAGAACATGAGCTTGAAGTCTTAACGAAGACCGGTTTAAATGTCCAGTTATACCTGTCTATCCGTTTTCGACCAGAATACCGATTTCTAGGTTTATTACATCAAAAGATTGGAGCCAATTATCTGGAAGTGGTTATTATTCCAGAAGTGACCGCTGTTTTACGTGAAACGATTGGTACGATGACTTCTGACGAAATTTATACGACGGGTAGAAAAGTCATTACCATTGCGATTAATGAAGCGATAGAACAAGTCGCACAGCGGTATATCCAAGTTGATGATGTACTCATTAAACGGATTGAATTGCCCCCTCTGGTAGCAGAGTCGATTAAATTTAAGATCCAACAAAAACACCTGGTTGATGCCCATAAATTTGTTGTTGAAAAAGAAAAAATTGAGGCAGAAAGAAAACGTATTGAAGCCGAGGGTATTCGTGATCATTTAGAAACGGTTGCCTCAGCAGTACCTGAGGGGGAAATATTAACATGGAGAGGCATTCAAGCGACAGAACTATTAGCTCAATCCAATAATACTAAAATTGTACTCATTGGCGGAGGGCATGAGGGATTACCATTGATATTAAATGCAGAAAGCCCTTCACCCTTGCCCTATTCCCCCCCCCCAATCAGCATGGGCAGTCTCCTTGAATCAATGAACACCACGGTACAAAAACAAATTCAAGCTCAATAAAAAACGAGGCCCCAGAACCCAGAAAAGATGACTGTGTCACCTTCTCAGCAATCGGAACAACCTGTTGTGTCACAGAGCCAGACGACTCAAACAGGACGAGTCCCTATCACACCGTCCAGTCAAATACCTTAGCCAATCTTTAGCTTTGAACATTTTTTGGAGTTCAACGCTTTAGCTTTGGACGTTTTTTGGAGTTCAACGCTTTAGCTTTGGATGTTTTTTGGAGTTCAACGCTTTAGCTTTGGATGTTTTTTGGAGTTCAACGCTTTAGCTTTGGACGTTTTTTGGAGTTCAACGCTTTA
>JAOZSV010000427.1 GCA_029939505.1 Thiotrichaceae bacterium
TCTGAAAAAAAATCGGATTTCTAAGCTCGAATAGAATAGCTTTGCGTAACATCAGTTAAAAATAAAGTGAGTTTTCATTTCGAGGTTTTAAATTCTGTTAATTCTATTCGAGGCTAAAGTTTTTTGAAGAAAAACTTTAGCCTCGAATATTCTGAAAATTCTGATTCTAACAAATGATTTAAATCATTACATCAATTATCTCCAATTATCTCTATACTCCCTCAGTTCAATTATTTATGAAAAAATTTCCTTATCCCATCAAGCGGATTGGTATTATAGGCGGTGGACAATTAGCTAAAATGTCTGCACAAGCTGCTAAACAAATGGGTTTTTATGTCACAGTGTTAGACAGTACGCCAAAATGTCCAGCCGCCCAGATTGCTGATGCTCAAATTGTAGGCGATTTGTATGATGGCGAAAAAATCAAAGCACTTGCCAAAGTAAGCGATGTGTTGACTTATGATGTTGAACATATTGACATAGAAACGCTCAAAAATCTACATGATGAAGGTTTTATCATTTATCCCTCACCAGCCGTTTTGGAAATTATTCAGGATAAATTAAAGCAAAAACAAGTACTTGCAGGACATGGTGTCCCTGTGCCATCCTTTGAAGCGATTGATCAGTTGACTTCAGAGATTTTGGCTAATATGCGTTTACCCATTGTGCAGAAAGCCCGTAAGGGCGGATATGATGGCAAAGGAGTCGTCTTGTTACAAAGTCAAGCTGATATCGTTAATGCCTTACAAACGCCGTCCATGCTTGAGGAGTTTATTGATTTCACGAAAGAATTAGCCATTATCATTGCGCGAACCCCGACGGGAAAAACGGCTTGTTATCCCGTAGTCGAAATGGTGTTTGATGATAAAACCAATATTTGTGATATTGTGGCTGTTCCCGCTCAAATTGATGCAGCCACTGCCGAAAAAGCCACTCTAATTGCTTTACATGCTGTCGAAGCGTTAGGAGGGGTGGGCGTATTTGGAGTGGAAATGTTTCTCACACAGGATGGGGAGATATTGGTGAATGAAATCGCTCCAAGACCCCATAATTCGGGACATTATACGATAGAAGCCTGTATCACCAGTCAATTTGAGCAATTAATCAGAGTGATTAGCGGATTACCACTTGGCAGGTGCGATTTGTTAATGCCCGCTGCGATGGTTAATTTATTGGGCGAGCCTGGCTATACAGGTTGTCCCATCATTGAAGGTTTAGAAGAAGCCTTAGCTATTCCTGGAACGGCTTTTCATTTTTATGATAAAACCACGACGCGCCCTTTTAGAAAAATGGGGCATATCACTATTTTAAATGAAATATTGGACAATGCCATTGCCAATACGCAAATTATCAAAAAAACATTAAAAATCAAAGGTTTAAAATGGAACAGCCAAACGTAGGCATTATCATGGGCAGCGACTCAGATTTGCCCGTACTCAAAGAGGCAGCGAGCATATTGGAAGAATTCGGTGTTGCTTATGAATTAACCATCGTCTCCGCCCACCGTACCCCTGAGCGTTTATTTAATTATGCTAAAGGGGCAGAATCTAGGGGTTTGGATGTCATTATTGCAGGTGCGGGCGGTGCAGCCCATTTACCTGGTATGATTGCCGCGATAACGCCCTGTCCTGTTATCGGAGTTCCCGTCAAAACATCTGCTTTACAAGGGCTTGACTCCTTATTATCCATTGTACAAATGCCAGGCGGCGTTCCCGTTGCCACCGTTGCGATTAATAATGCCAAAAATGCGGGCATTCTCGCAGCGCAAATTATTGGTGTAAAAAATCCAGAGATTCGCAATCAAGTGAAGCAGTATAAGGCGGGTTTAGAAAAGACTGTGAGTGAAAAAGCACAGCATTTGGAAGAAGTTGGTTATAGGGCTTTTTTTTAACTGATGTTACGCAAAGCTATTCTATTCGAACTTAGAAATCCGATTTTTTCAAAAATCGGATTTCTTAAACATCGTTTCGCCGCTTAGAAATCCGATTTTTTTTGAA
>JAOZSV010000428.1 GCA_029939505.1 Thiotrichaceae bacterium
GCGGCGAAACGAGGTTTAAGAAATCCGATTTTTGAAAAAAAATCGGATTTCTAAGATCGAATAGAATCGCTTTGCGTAACATCAGTAATTAAATCACTCAGTCTGCTTTAGCAGACTATTCGAGGCTAAAGTTTTTTCTTTAAAAAACTTTAGCCTCGAATGCTTTCAGCCTTGAAATTGATTTCAAGGCTGAGTAGTTACATGTTTTGAATGGAGTACAACGCTTCAGCTTTGTGCATCTTGAAGTACAACGCTTTAAGACTGAGTAGTTACCAGAATTTTAATGTTATTTTTCCGCCCAAAGCTAAAACGTTGGACTCCTATTAACGCCCAAAGCTAAAGCGTTGGACTCCTATTAACGCCCAAAGCTAAAGCGTTGAACTCCTATTAACTTTAAAACCTAAGAGGTTCTTGCAAAACTCTGAATACACGATGTTTAAGAAATCCGATTTTTTCAAAAAATCGGATTTCTAAATCTAAACTCGAAAAAGCGAGTTTTGCAAGAGGCTCACCTAATTAAAGTCTCATTCCTAACCACGTAACCGTGCTAAAATCCGTTTAAATAAGCTACGCTTTGTATTAGGAGTTTGTGTCGAGAGCTGTTGTGGTGAACGTGACTTAGTTCGTCTATCTACAAACGCCAATTTGAGTGCAGTTGCTGCACTAAAAAATGCAAACACATAGCGTTGTGGAATATCTAAAATTTTTGCTGTTTCTAATAATGACGAGGGTTGTTCCATCCATAGGGCAGAAATTTTTAAAGCATAAGGGGTCACAATCAGGCGTGTAAAGTTAGGCCATTGTAATAACACAATATCTTTATGTAAATCTATACCTTTGGGTACACGTCCTCGCGCTGTCCAGAGGGCAACTTGCCATAAAAACTTATCTAAGGGCTTAAACAATAATTGACGGGTTGTTATATATTCTTCCAAGTCTGTTTTGTTTAAAGTCGTCATGCGTAAATGGCTATGTGATAATGGCAACAAGGTCATTGTCCGTAAATTGCTGTCTGTCACTTCACAACCGCATAAAATTTTATTCGTATTATAGATGAATACGATAGGTTTATATAAGCCTTCAATCAGGATGCCACCTTGATCAAATTGTTGACTAACCACCATGGCTTTTTCAAAGAAACCTTGTAAATATTGACTGGGCTCATAATAGATTTTTTCTATTTCTTCATCCGGGTTAATATCCAGAGCATAACCGCAATATTGATGCAAGAATTCTTCTTCATCAATGGTGGCGATTTCTGCTGCTAATTTAATATCGCTGGGGGCTGGTAATTTATTGACCAATTTGGTGGAAGCAGTGGAAACTTTCTGGGCTAATTTAGGAGATTCCCATTGCTTTATCTTTTTGAGGGCTTTGATTAACTTATCAACTTCAATTGGTTTTTTAACATGAACAGTGCCAGCAATATCTTTGTCCTCAAGAGATAAGATCACTATTGGCAAATGGGGATAAAGTGTACGATATTTTTTCCATGAATTTTTTCCTTCTAAACTGTCTAAGTCAAAAACACATGCTTGAGCAGATTGAATATCATTAACAAGGACATATTCACCTTTTCCAGGACCATTAAATACCATTTCAAGGATTTTTATCGTTCGTTGATCCATTCCAAAAGCGGCGGTATTTATAGGTAGTTGTTTGTTCATCATTTAAAGGACTTCATTTTCAAGTTTGAACAGGATTCAACGGTTAATAGGATTATAGGAGTGATGCACATATAACCACTTGATTTAATTTGATTTTTTATGTAAATCAGTCTTGAAATTGATTTCAAGGCTGAGTAGTTACACTAAAGAACGTACATAAAATAATTTCCAAAATTCTTAATCAAACCTGTCAGGTTTAGTTTTGTGTTTTATTAAATTTTCAGTAACTACTCAGGGCAACCATAAAGGATTGCCCCTACAACAATATTCTTATTAACTGATGTTACGCAAAGCTATTCTATTCGAGCTTAGAAATCCGATTTTTGAAA
>JAOZSV010000257.1 GCA_029939505.1 Thiotrichaceae bacterium
CATTCAGGGACGCTCTGCGTCCCGCAACGCGGAGCGTTGCAGAAGGCATTCCCAAACAGAGTTTGGGAACGAGATACGAGATATAATGGGTTAATCCTCATTTCTGGTTCCCAAACTCTGTTTGGGAATCCATTCAGGGACGCTCTGCGTCCCGCAACGCGGAGCGTTGCAGAAGGCATTCCCAAACAGAGTTTGGGAACGAGATACGAGATATAATGGGTTAATCCTCATTTCTGGTTCCCAAACTCTGTTTGGGAATCCATTCAGGGACGCTCTGCGTCCCGCAACGCGGAGCGTTGCAGAAGGCATTCCCAACAAGATGTTGGGAACGAGATACGAGATAAAGTACGAATGGTATTTAGTGATCCCAATCATTCCAAACGCCAGAATCTCCACCATCACATTTAAATTTAATTTCCAATAGATCGTCATCACCTACTAAGCCTAGCAAATTCATTCTTCCTGAATGATGACCATCTATCATTCTCGTACACATCATTCTTCTTAGATCACTTTTTCCATTCATATCTGCGTAGTAAATGCAGATTCGGCAATGTGAAAAATCGCCAGGAGAGCCTTTTTCACCCTTGTCACCTTTTGGCCCCTGTGCTCCTGTTTTTCCGGAAACTCCTTGTGGTCCAGTGTTGCCATTTTCACCTTTTGGCCCCTGTGAACCTGTTTTTCCGGCAACCCCTTGTGGTCCAGAATCACCTTTTGGCCCCTGTGAACCTGTTGTTCCGGCAACTCCTTGTGGTCCAGAATTGCCATTTTCACCTTTTGGCCCTTGTGAACCTGTTGATCCTGCAACACCTTGTGAACCCGGTTCACCTTTATCACCCTTTTCACCTTTTGTTCCAGTATCACCCTTCTCGCCTTGATCGCCATTTTCACCTTGCGGACCCTGCGATCCTTCTACTCCTCCCGCCTTATCAGCACAATTCCAACTACTGCCATTCCACTCTGCCACCTGACCACTCGTACAAGACAAGCTGTTTAAGGTGTCATGTTCTACCGTATTGGCATGAAAGGCGTAAGGCACGCTGGAAATAGGTATCGTCTGTGAAATGCCATTGACTTCAATATGCAATTGAAGTACTTGACTAAAATCAACATTGGCCAGACTCATTTGATTACCTAGCAGTACGCTAAACACGCCTTTATTGACTGACACGCCATAATGCTGTTCCGTCCAATCTGTACCAGGGATGAAAAAGGTAATATCAGTCGCCCCTTGTACCTGATTACCCGACGCATCCGACAAATGCGCTTGAAACGTGATAGTGCCAGGTACGTCGGCATAGCTCAAATAAGGCATCATGCCCAGTAATAATACAAAAAGTGCTTTTAAAACATAAGGTTTCATTGTAATCTCCTATACTGTATTGAAAAAAGTTGACTAAAGGTTCCAAATTTCGTAACGACTCAGTCTTAAAGCGTTGTACTCCACAAAGCTGAAGCGTTGTACTCCACAAAGCTGAAGTGAAGCGTTGTACTCCACAAAGCTGAAGTGTACTCCATTCGCATTTCAAGGCGGAGTAGTTACCAAATTTCTAGGATAATATCTTAACATTTTTGTCAAGCGAGGTCAAAACTCGGTGTTGTGACCGACATTGCAGAGAAATTTTTCGGCAAATTTACATCTCATTGAACTCATTGTTTTCCATTGTAATAAGCAATCTTAGAAGCGTTTTTCTGTTTTTTTTTATCATTTGGCTCGTTAAAGGACTTGTTTAAAATGATTAGTGAGTGTATTATATAAAGAGTCATTTTTCAGATTCAAATTCAAGGTCAATTCAAATGCAATATCCATTAACCGAAAAAATCGGTGCTCCCGAATTATTCGTCGGGCGAGAAAAAGAATTTCGCCAAATCAATAAATGGCTAGGCAATATTCCAAAAAGATTATCCAAATCTCGTGTGATACTCGCCCGCCGCAAAAGTGGTAAAACCGCCTTTGTGCAACGTATTTTCAACCAATTGTGGAGCGACAATGGCATGGTGATTCCTTTTTACTTTGATATTAAGGAAAGTAAAATCTGGTATCCCACCTTTGCCGTTGATTACTATCGAACATTTGCCTCACAATATATTTCCTTTCTTCAACGAGACGAAAACTTGGCGGGTGAATTGTTATCTCTTGAACAAATTCGTGCTTATGGTGTCGCTCATTCGATTGAAACCCTGATTGATGATGTTGATTCACTCAATACGGATAAAGAGAGAGGTGAATATGACTTGATGTGGAAAGCGGCTTACTCCGCACCGCATCGCTTTGCGGCAAAATTTAACTGTCGGTTTTTGGTCATTTTAGATGAATTTCAGAATATCACACGGTTTGTTTATCCTGATAAAGACTATCAAACGGCACCAATTGAAACCTTAGCGGGCAGTTTTCATTACCATTCCGAATCGAAAATCGCCCCCATGTTGGTAACAGGCTCTTACGCGGGCTGGTTGCTCAAAGTGATTCATCAATATTTAGAAGCGGGACGACTCAGACCCACCCATTTTTCTCCCTATTTGACTGAAGAAGAAGGGTTACAAGCCGTTTACAAATATGCGGAATTATATCAGGAACCGATTACCAACGAAACCGCGCTTCAAATTAACGAATTGTGCATGGCGGATCCCTTTTTCATCTCTTGCGTCATTGAAAGTGATTATGAGGAGAGAGAACTCACCTCAAGAGAGGGAGTTATCAACACCATCAACTATGAGCTCTTCGATAAAAGGGCGGAAATGTTCTTGACGTGGGGAGAATATATAGAAAAAACCCTGCAACGTATTAATGGTGAACAGCAGAGCAAGCAGATGTTGCTCCATTTGAACAAATATGCAGATCGCTATTGGACATTACAAGAACTGAAAGACGAATTGCACCTCAGTTTGGAGGTGAATGAGATTAAACGCATCTTGATCATTTTATCAGAAGTCGATGTGATTGAGAGAGGCACTTCAGATATCCAATTTAGAGGATTACAGGATGGTACGCTCAATTTGATTTTGCGTCATCGTTTTCAAGAAGAAATTGAAGGCTTTCTCCCTAATTTCCCCAAAGAGTTTGAGCAGCAAATTGAAGAGTTGAATGCGAAAAATCGCTCATTACAGGGCAAACTCAATCACTACGCGGGCATTCTCGCTGAACATCTCTTAGCCACGGCTTTTCGGAGTAAAAAACGCTTTGCCCTCACCGATTTTTTCCAAAATGTATTCGAGGCAAAAGTTTTTACGGAACAAAAACTTTTGCCTCGAATAGATGGCACTCGCTTAAATATTATCTTGGTGAAAGAACGGGTTAAAATCCAGCGTGACGATGGCAAGGAAATGGAAATTGATATTGTCGCCCAGTCGAAATGTGGGCGTGAGATTTTAGTTGAAGTCAAAAAAACGCAAAAGAAAATGGATTTAAATGTGGTGGAGGATTTTCAGGAAAAAGTCGCCGTTTATCAGAAACAGTTTCCAGAAGCAATCATTTTGCCCGCCTTTTTATCGTTAGGCGGTTTTATACAGGAAGCAGAGCAATTTTGTGAAAGGCATGGCATTGCAACGGCGACTGAAATTAAGCATTATTTGTAATTCAATCTGTCTTGAGAACAAAAAATAATGGAGTCTATTGTTTAATTTAACTCGAACATCAAGTTTTCTCGTTTTCGAGGTTTTTGTTTTTTGAAGAAAAACAAAAACCTCGAAACCAAACAATAACTACAAGGATATAAGAAAGGATTTCAACTAAATGCGAATTAAGAGTTGAAACTCCATTGAAAATGGAGTACAACCACGATCTAATCCATTCGAGGTTCAAGTTTTTCTTCAAAAAACTTGAACCTCGAATATTATATACAATCCTTGTAGTTATTGTCTTTGGTAAAAAACTTGATGATCGAGTGTCAGGTTGATGAGTAAGGAAAAATGTTAACCCTCTTTCTCTTCTACTGACGTTGAGGCAGTTTGTTTATCTGCAATATTTTTTTGCAATTGCTCAGGTTTAAGGGCTTTTCCAAGCGTATCAGGTAATTCAATGCCAGCCATATTCGCAAATTCATGTAGGGGTGGCAGAATTTTGGTGATACTGGAAAGCCAATTAGCGGTTGTTGAAGAATCACCATTTGCTGTGTCCATCACCACAATTTTATCAAATTGAATATGACTGATGGCTTGAGATTGCGCTTCAACAATTTTCGGCAGTTGTTCGACAATCATCAACGTCGCCGCTTTATCGGGATCGCCGCCAACAGCGGCGACAATCTCCTTGAAACCGTCTGCCTTTTTAGCCATCTGTTCGTAGATACCTTCTGCTTGTCCAGACAACTCAGCTTTAATCGCCTCCCCCTTACCTTGTCCATCTAACACCATTTCGGCTTTTTGGGCTTCCGCATCAATAATTTGTTTGGCTTTGGCAATTTCGGCTGGCACCACGACATCGGCTTGTTGAGTCGCCCGTTCTCGTTCCGCACGCGCTATTTCAGCTTGTTGTTCCGCTTTATAACCGGCTTCTTGGGCGGCAGCCTTTTGAACTGCTTCAGCAGCATCCCCACGACGATCAGCATCTGCTTCCGCTTCCCGACGATCCGCATTAGAATTGGCTTCAACCACCGTCGCTTTATTTTCACCAGTCACGGCACGCGCATTGGCATCAGCAACATTAACACGCTCTTCCTGTTTGGCGTTTGCAGAACCGGTTTCACCGTCACGATTTTGTTGAGCGACTTGAACTTTAGCGCGATTAATCGCCTCAGCAGCCGCTTTTTCACCCAAGGCTTTTAAATAGCCCGATTCATCGGTAATATCAGCAATGTTGACATTAATCAGCCGCAGCCCAATTTTTTTCAGCTCGCTTTCAATGTTTTCCATCACTTTTTGGCCAAACGTGTCACGATCTGCATTGATTTGTTCAATGTCCATCGTTGCAATCGTCGCCCGTAATTGACCCAAAATGATTTCTTGGGCCATCGCTTCAATCGCTTCAGGCGTAAGACCCAGTATGCGAATGGCCGCATTATTCATGAGTTCTTCCGTGGTACCAATGCCGAAGGTAAACTTGGAAGGGACATTAACGCGGATATTTTGTTTCGAGAGGGCAGATTTCAGTGGAACATCGGTGGTAAGCGGGGTTAAGTCCAGATAAGAATACTGTTGGATAAGTGGCCACACAAATGTCGCGCCGCCATGAATAGGCAGTGCTGATCTACCAACGCCTACTTTACCGTATTTCACTAAAATCCGATTGGAAGGGCATGTTTTATAACGGCGAATGGCCAGCATGAGCGTGCCAAATACCATTAGAGCAATAATTGCGATTATCGCAATCGCATAAACAGAGAGAGAGAGAAACATAATTTAATCCTTGTGATGAATGCGAATTAAGAGTTGAATTTTTTTTGAAAATGGAGTACAACGCTTTAGCTTTGTCAGCCCGTCAAAAAAACGCCCAAAGCTGAAGCGTTTTCGATTCGAGGTTCAAGTTTTTTTACTGAAAAAAACTTGAACCTCGAATTTAGTTTTTTGAAAAAAAACTAAAACCTCGAACTCCATTTTTAACGCTTAATTCGCATGATGAGAAGTTTCTTCAATTCGAGGTTCAAGTTTTTCTTCAAAAAACTTGAACCTCGAAACTTGTTTTTTAACAATGAGTTGATTATTATTGGATACCCGCAAGACTTTTACGGGTTGTCCTCTTGGAATGGCTTCGTCTTCGGTAATCGCTTCGAGTTCTTCCAAGCGACTTTGAAAAGAGATGTTGACTTTACCACAGCCGCTTAATTTTTCCGGAATTGGAATAGAAACAATGGCTTCTTTTCCGATGGTGTTGTCCAAACTCAGATTGCCTGCTTCATTGAGGCTGGCAAGTCCTTGCAGCAATGAGAAGTTGATTGCAACCATGATTAAACCGACTAAAACCGCCCATAAAATGGAAATATTCATGTCAATACACGCTAAACCGCCCCAAGAAAAACCTAAGAAAAATACGATGGCATTACGGGGCGTAAAAAACATAGAGTGTGTCGAATCGGATAGTTCTACATCTGTTGCGTCACTATGACTGACTCCAAAGAGAGCGGCTATGATTTGTAATAGAAACAATAAGGTAAAAAAAACCGCTAATCCCCAAAGGAGTTGCGGCACTCCACTTAAACTTATCCACCATTCTTGCATATTAATGAATCCTATAAATAGTTGAATGACATTATAACCCATTAAGATTATTTATTCAATTTGTAACGAATCCGCCTTGAAATCAATTGATATTGCTACGCTCGTTACTGCATTTCAAGGCTGAAAGCTAAAATCTGCTAAAGTCTTCTGTTAGAATCAGTAGGGGCGAACCTGCGTGTTCGCCCTCGTTTTCATCCATGAGTCTATACCTGACAGGTTTTGGAAACCTGTCAGATCTGATTCAACATGGTGGAATTTATTTCATGCACGTTCCTTATAGGAAATAATAAATGATGCCATTCAACACAATAATAAGCACTGCTCTCAGTAGTCTATTGAAAGAAAAATCTCTCGCCGAAATCCTAATCGTCGGCGGGGGATAAAGCAATCTCCATTTTTCAAGCCCATTTTACTTTCAGTGCTTTT
>JAOZSV010000429.1 GCA_029939505.1 Thiotrichaceae bacterium
TTACTGTCGGTGTAGAGCCGGGTAGTATTATTGAATTTGATATTATCATCTTTACTGAAATCGGTGTCGATGGGGGTGCAGCTTATATCAACTTCCCAACTGATCAAATTCAGGTGATTTCCTTGACAGCGGGTGAACTTTTCGACTTTGTGTTAATCAATGAGTTTGATAACACTGAGGGTTACATCAACTTTGCTGCGGGTGCTTGGGAAAATGAGTGGCCTACGAGTACGATTACCTTAGTCACCATCAAAGCGCAAGTGTTGAAGAGTGGTGGTGAACGGAGCTTCTCTTTCAGTAGCGAATTTCCACGTATCACCAAAGTGACTTCTAAGGGTAAAACTGTTGTTGAGGCTAAACCTGATGAGACGGGAGATGTGGAAATTGTTTTTGCAATGATTCCGCAATTCTTTACGCAAGCCAATACAGCAGTGACTATCAATCTTGCAACGGATGCTGTAGTCACCGCAACAGATGGTAGCAATGGCACTGTGAAGGTGAAGCGGGGTAATAGCATAGTCTATACACCAAATCAAGAGTTCAGTGGCACCGACAGTTTCACTTATACAATAGGTGAGCGTGATCAAACCATTTCTGTGACCGTCGAACCGAACGATATGGATTCTGTCTGTTACGCGGTGGCGGATAACGATGGGCGTGAACGTTCAGCCGATATATTGGTGACGATGGATAAATTCACCTCGCAAATTAACTTAGTCGGTGAAACCAGCACCCGACATATTGAAGCGATTGCTTTCAACTTAGGGGCAACGACGCTATTCGCAGCCGATGCGGAGCAATTAGGTCAACTTAACCTTGAAACGGGGACTTTCACCCCCACCGCCCAACCGTTTGGTCAGGGCAATGGTGCTTTAGGCATGATAGCGTTTGACGATGTGGATGGACTGACCTTTGATGTTCTCAATGGCGTACTGTATGGTACTCAGCGTCTTCGGGAAAACCAGCATGATGTACTGTTCAAGGTTGAACCGAGTACTGGCGCATCAATACCAAATGCCTTTGGAGAAGGTGTTGACTATGTGGTGGTGAATGGTCAGGCACTGGCTGAGTTGTTAGATATTGATGACATTGCCCTGGATAATACGACGGGTACTTTGTACGGTGCAGCGAATACCAATGGTAAAGGCGGCTTATTAGTGACTATTGATACCATGACTGGAAAAGCCACCGCAATTGGTGAATTTGCTATTGACAATATCGAAGGACTCGCATTCTTCAATAATGGTCAATTGTTTGGTTCAACAGGTACTGGGCAAGGTTCTGGAAATACAGACAATCGACTCTACCAGATTGATAAATATACTGGCATCACAGCCAGTTCGTTCTCACCATTCAGTGAGTATAAAGATTATGAAGGTGTCGGCTGCTTAACCGACGACATCATCGTCTTCATAGATGGAGAACGGGTCTATGTGGGTAGTTTGGAGAGTCAATTTACCTTTGTAGAAAATGTGCCTGTCGGAATTTCCGTGGTTAATTCTGAAGTGCCAGGACTTTGGACTGCCGTGATGGTGTCTAAAGATGAGCAAGGTCATTTGCGTCAGCAAAACTTGTATCCCGTACCCGTTGATGCTGAAGCCTTGCGTACTTTCTTTGAAGAGAACGTGGGTGCAGACTCCGTGACACTAGAAGAAGACACCTTAACTGTCGAATGGCAAGGACAAATTTACCAAGGCATTTTGTCTTATGACAGATTAGTAACGGATCAGTCTTCAGAAAGTGGTGAAGTGCAGTTCCTATCTATACCCGATGCCAATGGTGATGGTTTAGATGATTATGTCATCATTTATCCCAATGGACAGCGACAGACGTTGTATTTCTTGGGTGTGCAGTAGTTCACTGGTTTTAGCAGGGTGGTTTGGTTGTCTGTCTTAATAAGGCTGGATAGCCTAAATTAAGTTTAAACTCTGCACTTTGGGCAGGGTTTTGCCCTGATAAAGTGACAAACCTTTTTTTTCGTTAAAAT
>JAOZSV010000076.1 GCA_029939505.1 Thiotrichaceae bacterium
GAAATCCGATTTTTGAAAAAAAATCGGATTTCTAAGCGGCGAAACGATGTTGAAGAAATCTTTGAAAAAAAATCGGATATAGGCTAAAGTTTTTTTGAAGAAAAAACTTTAGCCTATATTTCTAAGCTCGAATAGAATAGCTTTGCGTAACATCAGTTCCTCAAATGATAATCCATTAATTGAGCGCAGGGCAGGTAAAAAATTTTTTTTCAAAGGGCAAAGGGCATTGAAATATGAGTATTGGCCCCCATATCCCTATTTCGGGACAGGATTAAACGAATTAAGGGATGGATAGGATTAACACCTATCAGTTCATCCTTTTCATCCGTTTTTCAGCCTAAAGTTTTTTGAAGAAAAACTTTAGGCTGAAATCCTGTTCAAAAGTTTTAGATTAATCAAGCAAAAATAGGAAACATCTATGAAAAATCAAGCATTTAGATTAAATCGGCTCAACAGTATCTTATGGGTACTGTTCTGGGTATTCATGCTCTCAAGGGCAATGGCGGCTGAATTGGTATTTGAGCCAGCCACGCCCATCGTTGAAGTAGGGCAACAGCTCCCTTTATCCGTTTCCGGCACCAGCGGCGAGATAACTTGGAATCCCACCAAAGGGCAAATCCAAGGCACGGGTAATCAGGTCACTTATCTTGCACCGGCTGATGCAGGCGTAGCGGCTGTAGTCGTTGTAGATGGTGCTGGTAATGTTGGTACAGTCAAGATTATCGTTACACCAAAATCGTTGGTTTCTCTGGAAAATGCTGTATGGAAAATATTTACAAATCGTGACGATGTCCGTGCATTAGCTTTATCGGAAGATCAGGCTACCCTTTGGGTTGGAACCAATGGTGGACTTGAAAAACGTAATGCTTCAACTGGAAAATCAGATAGAGTTTATACCAAGGCAGATGGTCTGCCTGACAATTCTATCCATGCTCTTCTTTCAGATGAACAAGGGGGAATTTGGATTGGAACAGAAAAGGGGGGGCTTGCTTACCTCAAACCTGATGACTCTTGGCAAGTCTTTAATAAAGATAATTCAAATCTACCTTATAATGGTATCAATGCCATTCTATCAGATGAGCAAGGGGGAGTTTGGATTGGAACAAAGAGCAATGATGGTGATGGTGATGTTGGTCTCGCCCACTTCAAAGTTGATGGTTCTTGGCAAATCTTTAATAAAAATAATTTATTTTTACTTTCCAGTGATGTCAATGCCATTCTATCAGATGAGCAGGGGGGAATTTGGATTGGAACAGGGAATGGTCTCGCTAACTTTAAAGCTGATGATTCTGCTTTAATCTTTGTTGCAGCTAATTCAAATCTGCCTTCTGATAATGTCAATACCCTTCTCTCAGATGAACAAGGGGGTGTTTGGGTTGGAACAAGTAAGACCAACACTGATACTGATGATGGGGGTCTCGCCCACTTCAAAGCTGATGGTTCTTGGGAAGTCTTTAATAAAGATAATTCAAATCTGCCTTCCAATGATGTTAATGTCCTTCTCTCAGATGAACAAGGGGGTGTTTGGGTTGGAACAGATGATGGGGGGTTCGCTCACCTTAAAGCAGATGGTTCTTGGTTAGTCTTTAATACAGATAATTCAGATATGCTCTCTAATAATGTCAATACCCTTCTCTCAGATGAACAAGGGGGTGTTTGGGTTGGAACAGAGAATGAGGGTATTGCCCACTTCAAAGCTGATAGCTCTTGGCAAATCTTAATTAGAGAACATTCAAATCTGCCTTCCAATAATGTCAATGCCCTTCTTTCAGATGCTCAAGGGGGAATTTGGGTTGGAGCTAGGGGTAGTTTCGCCTATTTCAAAGCTGATGGCTTTTGGCAACTCTTTAAAATACCCGTGTATTTAACAGCAGTAAAAAAAATGCTACTAGAGAAGTTATTAACGCAACTACAGATAGTACAAACGGAAATATTAAGGCTAATAAAGGCTAATGTAGAGAATAATATAAATTTATCGTTTGAACTCTTTAAGACAAACAAATATAATCTGCGTGGTTTAACTGAGACTAATAATGCTCGTCTACATATGCTACAAAGCTATCGTGCTGATATTGCTTATCGGATTATGCTGTTCCAGAATTTAGTTAGAGATACCAGGACCCTTCAATCAGATGATCAAGGGGGAGTTTGGGTCGGAACTGGTAGTGGTCTTGCCAACCTCAAAGCTGATGGCTCTTGGCAAGTCTTTAACACAGATAACTCAAATCTGCCTTCTGATAATGTCAATACCCTTCTCTCAGATGAACAAGGGGGTGTTTGGGTTGGAACAAGTAAGACCAACACTGATACTGATGATGGGGGTCTCGCCCACTTCAAAGCTGATGGTTCTTGGGAAGTCTTTAATAAAGATAATTCAAATCTGCCTTCCAATGATGTTAATGTCCTTCTCTCAGATGAACAAGGGGGTGTTTGGGTTGGAACAGATGATGGGGGGTTCGCTCACCTTAAAGCAGATGGTTCTTGGTTAGTCTTTAATACAGATAATTCAAATCTGCCTTCCAATGATGTCAATGCCCTTCTCTCAGATGAGCAAGGGGGAATTTGGATCGGTACTGACGGTGGTCTCGCCAACCTCAAACCTGAAAACTCTTGGAAAATCTTTAATGAAGATAATTCAAATCTGCCTGACAATTCTATTGATGTTCTTGTCTCAGATGAGCAAGGGGGAATTTGGGTTGGTACTTATGATGGGGGACTAGCTCACCTTAAAGCTGATGGTTTTTGGCAGGTTTTTAATGAAGACAATTCAAATCTGCCGGACAATTCTATTAATACTCTTGTTTCAGATGGACAAAGGGGAATTTGGATTGGTACTAATGATGGTCTCGCCAACCTAACTTTCACTCAGAAAAATATCCTCTGCACGGACTTAAATGATGCAGAATGTCAAAACGTCCTCACTGACAAACGCGCGGCTATCCTGATTCATCCACGCGGACAAGGTACGGGCTATAATCAAGACGTTTCCATTGAATTTATGGCAAATCACGCCTATCGCGTTTTACAAAATCGTGGTTATGACAACGATGAAATCTACTTTCTGTCCCATAAACCGGATGTTGATATTAACGGCGATGGTATGACTGATCGTAACGTCGTTGATGGTCCCATTACCGCCTTTGACTTGGTAGCGGGTACACCGTCGCGTGACTTGACTCGTGCTGATGTACAGCAAGCCTTTGATTGGGCGAAACAAAAAGGCAAACTTGACCAACCTTTAGTGCTTATTTTTGTTGATCACGCGCTCACAGGTAAACTACGTTTAGACCCCTTTGAAGAGGTGCTGACTGCCCAAGACTTAAACGCTATGCTCACGGACTATCAACAAACAACGGGGAGCCAAGTGGTTGTTGTTCTCGAAGCCTGTCATACGGGGAGTTTGGTAAGTGGATTAACTGGTCCTAATCGCCTCATTATCACCAGCACTGCTGAAGACAAAGCCTACTACGACAATCTGGGCATGTTTTCCTTCAGCAAATTCTTTTTTGACAACTTGCGCCGAGGTGAAAGTTTTTATGATGCTTTTCAAACAGTTAGCGATAATTTAACCACTTATGGGCATCCTTTTGATCTACAAACACCGCAACTGGATGACGATGGCGATGGATTCGCTAATACCAGCACTGATGGGCGTTTAGCGCGAACATTATGTCTCAATGGTTGCTTTGGAGCCTTATCCGGGGAAATCACTTTAGAACCTGAAACACCGGCGGCAACTGTCACAGCGGGACAAACTCTCTCCCTAATCGTTCGTGCTGGAATTACCGAAGGGCGCATAAAACGAGTTTGGGCATTAATTATGACCCCCGACGCTGCCAAACAACGCAATGAACAGGGCTTCTCCCTGATACCGACACCCGTTGTCAATCTCCGTCAACAACCAGAAGACGCAAGTCGTTGGCAAGGTTCATTCAATGGTTTCCAGTATCGGGGCGATTATGTCATCACGTTCATGGCAGAGGATAATGAAGGCTTTATCACCGCAGCGGTGCCAGTTGTCATGACGCAACCTGAAGGTCCAGAAGTACCCGTGACTGAAACTGAGATTAAGATTTACCCTGCCCCCACTCCGAACCAAACGCTATATCACGATGGCGACAGTTTGCGCGTGACTTTGCCCCCGTTGCCAGCGGAACAAGTGCAATATGTCGGAAGGAGTTTACCCGATGGCACGCTCTTTTTGCTCTCCAACCTGAATGGGTTTGTCACTTTGGATGCGGCTAATATTCCCGTCTTTCAAGGCGGAGAGGTTGCAATAGAAATGCCAGTCAGCGCGGATATGCCAAGAGGAGAATATATACTTTATCTCTTACGAATCCCCGTCGGCGTTGATTTGTTATCGCACCCTGAACAATGGATGGTGGGAGTGAGTGCTTTTAAGGTGGAATAAAGTTCCACCGATTTCATCGGTGGCTATTCACATTTTACCCCGTTGGGGTTAGTTTCAACCCCGAAGGGGTTAAACATGAATAGCCACCGATGAAATCGGTGGAACTTTGGAAGCACCCTGCGTCACATCAGTTAACGGTTTTAATCCCTTCTTATATACAATCCTTGTAGTTAGAGTCGTTTTAAGGTAGAGTAAAGTTGATAATGCTGTTGCACGATAAAGACTTTGCAACGGCCTACTATCTTTAACTACATGGATTGTATATAAGAAAGGATTGGATCGAGGTTATGCTTGGTTTTAATCCCTTCTTATATACAATCCTTGTAGTTAAAGGTTTGGAATGAGGAGAAATCCGATTTTTTCCAAAAATCGGATTTCTTTATTTGCCTAATTTTAAGGGCAAACACATCGGTTTTCCTTACAAACAGTGGATGGGGGGGTGTTAAGGTAGAATAAAGTTTACAATGGTGGGCAAGATAAGACGAAAGCCCACCCAACTTGAACTATTATTTCAATTATCAAGGTGTGATAAAAATGAATGCTGAAAAAGATAAGGTAGCCAATGACATATTGGCACAATTTAAATCCCTCAATCTGGACGAACATCGGGCATTACCCGCGAGATGGTTGAGCCTAATTTATTATTCTAGCCTGACTCAGCCGCAAAAGGCGGTTTTTCAGGATACAATCCGGAACATGATATCGACAGGGATTGTGAAGTCGTTTCGCAATACGATTATGCTCACATCGAAGGGTGTGGAGAAAATTTATTCAACTAAATAATCTATGCCATTGGGAGTTGATAATGCTTGAAAACCCTAAACTTAATATAGCGCATCCGATTGATTCCTATCTGGAAAATATGGATGAGCTGATTTCTTTAATGACGATTTATTCTCATGTTTCGAGTCATCCTCTGAAGAATCCGAGTGGTGAACCTTGTACCACTGAAATCCTAATCAAACAGGGGATTGGATTTATCGTCACTTGCTGGGATGAATATGTTAAACAATTAGTCACCCGTGCTTTTGATTTTATGTTGGAGCAGGCTAAAAATCCAGATATGTTTCCGCTTCAAGTGAAAATGATTACGTCACAAAAATTGCAGCCTCCTCATCCGGATGCTTTTGATGATGATAGGGTGAGGCGGCGAAAACAAAAGGCGCGAGAAACCTGGGATACGCATCTTTGGAAACAGGATATTTGGCATTTAGCCGGTGATGGGTGGATTAAATTATTACGAGATAATAAAGAAGAGGTGATAAAACAATATGTTGATACGTTTCAATCACCCCGCCCCGATACTGTTGATAAATTATTTGCTTCCATCATTGGGATAAAGAGTTTATCATCACATTGGAGCTGGCTGGGCATGAGTTGTGAAGACGCGAAGAAGTGCCTGAATATTTTGTTAAATTTAAGGGGGAACCTGGTTCACACTAATCAATCGCACCGATTGGTGACGATAGATGATATAGACTATTTTTCATTATTAGTCAATAAGTTAGCAGGAATTTCGGCTAATATCGTCAGGGAACATGTTTATAAACAGACGGGGCAATACCCTTGGTTAGACAGTGGAATACTTGATGTACCTACTTATCAATCAGCACGTTGCAATTAATTAAGGAAACAAAACCATGATTTTTCAATACAAACCAAAATTTTTCAAGAGCATGAAATATAACCTCGTATTTTTAGGGTTATTAATATTAATCACCAATGGGCAAGTGCAAGCCGCCCAATGTGAAGTCAATAGCGTTGCACTGGGCGATGCCCTATTTGATATGCCCGGCGCAATGGTTGCCACTTCCGATGGCAATTGGTTGTTAGCACTTGATGAAATCGCGATGGACATCAAGGTAGTCAGTATCATTAAACAAAAGGTGGTTACAAGCGTGCGTTTACAGGGCATTGAGCCTAGCAGCTTGACGCTTTCCCCAGATGGAACCCGCTTATATGTTGGGGGTGCATACAATACCGGTATCGCAGTTGTGGATATTTCCGCAGCCGAACCCACAGAATGGCAAGTGATTGAGACTTGGAGTAAAAGCGGAGAGTTTAATGCGATTTTATTTGATCCAACAACGCCAAGGCTATTGCTTGCAGATAGACAAGCGCGTAGGATACGGGTATTGTCGCATACCGATGGTAGCGAATTAGCTACATTGGCGGTGCCGAATGAGCGTTGTCGTTTACCTGTCGATTTAGCGGTGAAAGGGACGCAATTGTTTGTCGCCTGTGAAACAGATAATACGGTAGCAGTGTTTGATTTGACAACGTTAACGCACCTGAAAGATATTGGTGTGGGTAATAGCCCGGTTGCCCTTTTAGCACATCCTAGCGCAGAGCGTTTATTTGTGGCTAATATCCAAGCGGGAACACTCAGTATTATCAATACGAGTAATTTGGAAGAATTGCCTCAAACTCTCGCCGATGCCGCCCTACTTTCCGCTCCCAAAGCGATGGCCTGGCTAGGGGGAGAATTATGGATACTTGATCAATCGCAATCCAAACTGGTGCGCTACACCGATAAACTTGAAGCCAGCGTATGTATGGGATTAGGTGATCGCCCTGCTCATTTTGTGGCTTTATCAAATGGTTTATTGTATGTTGCTCATTCACAGGGACTGAATTATGTGACAGTCAATATGGTTAATAGAAAGGTGAAAACTCATCCCCAAGTATTGATGGCGGGGTTTGAACCGATGTTGATAGATGATGCTGATAATCAGGTGCGAATTATTGCTGTGGTTGAGGAAGGAATCAATCCAGTGGCTGCGGTGGGATATGCGCAAAGACCCAATACTGTTATGGGTCATAATATGGAATTAGTGGGCGTTATCCCATTAGATGCTGAGGCAAAACGCTATGGATTGGTTTATGAAAACACCATTCCTTTTCAACCGAATTCCTTACCTCCTGGTTCAGTCGCCCAAGCTATATTTGGTCTGAGTCCTTATAGTTTGTTTGGTAACCAAAATTTTCAATTTGTCGTTTCAGCACGCGATTATTTTGAACAATTTCACCATTATCCAAATTGGGAATATACGTTTGAAAAATGGCCTCGCCGTGAAGTTTCTACGCCCGGCATGGCAGTGACACAGCAAAATTATGCTAAACCGGGTATTCGCCGCGAGTTGCCGCAGGTGATTATGGCTGGTTTTTCGCCCATGTTAATGGATTGGAGCGATGAGGATTTGACGGTGATGGCTATTGTCAGGGCGGGCAGTTCACCGATTCAATCCGTCACGTTGAACAATGTGGGTGATGAAAGCGAAGTGAAGACGTTGAATAAGGTGATTAATTTGCCAAACGGTGATCAACTTTATCAATGTGTCTTTTGGAAGAAGGAGGGGAATACACCACTGCTGACAGAAGAGTT
Source organism: Thiotrichaceae bacterium (assembly GCA_029939505.1). Classification (GTDB taxonomy): domain Bacteria; phylum Pseudomonadota; class Gammaproteobacteria; order Beggiatoales; family Beggiatoaceae; genus QNES01. The sequence goes on from JAOZSV010000076.1 coordinate 7,797, forward strand.
AAAATTGAAAGGCGTGTGGAATGACATATTTACCATTATTGTGCGTGATCAAAATAATGGGAAACATCGTTTTCCTGATTTGCAAATCGGTTTTTTTCCTGCCCTTTAATTTGGAGTCCAAAAAACGCCCAAAGTTGAAGCATTCGAGAGTCGAGGTTAAAGTTTTTTTGTAGAGGACATTTTTTGTTAGAATCAAAATTTTCAGAATTTGGGAATTTTCAGAATTTAAAACCTCATAAGTCAATGAAAACTCACTTGATTTTTCATTCTGAAAATTCTCAAATTTCGTTTCATTAAAAATAGGCTCAGGATTTTGTCCACCGGGTTTAATTTATAACTCATTGAATTACAACGAATGTTAAATTTCGCAATGAATACCATTATACAGAATTGAAAATTCCTTACCCTCAGAGCCTCTTGCAAAACTCGCTTTTTCGAGTTTAGAAATCCGATTTTTTTCAAAAAATCGGATTTCTTAAACCTGTGGGATAGGTTTCGAGGTTTCCGTTTTTATTTAAAAAACGGAAACCTCGAAAAGAGTTTTGCAAGAACCTCCTCAGCAATTTATTTCTTATGATTAACACTATGCAAGAACTCGCTTTATACGAGTTAAACCACCGGTTTAATAAAGAAAGCGATACTAAAATGAACGAATTGCGCCGACATCATGGTGCTGAGATACTGCCATTGCTGGTGGAAGATGTAGAAAAAATCCAGCGCGTGTATGTGTTAGTTTCAACAGATACCGCTTATGAAGTACGAATGAAAGTGTTTGAAGTGGGCAGTGAAAAAGCTGATCCTAAACATTTACCGTTTGTCAAGCCTAGTGGGCCAAATTCCTCCGCAATTGGTCCGTTAATTAAAAGGAGCTATGATCCAAAAAAGGGGTGTAGCCCAAAGCCAAAAACGCTCAAAACGACGCTCAAGAAATTTCAAAAACAAGCGGAAACCCACTCCCCTTGGCAAGCGTATTTTCAGGATATTGTGCAAATTTTATCAAACGCTAAGGTGCTTTATTTTAATGATAAAGCTTACCAGATTGCTGAAAATCACTCTTTATTGGAAACGGCGGTAGCCGCTATTCCTGAAAAAGAAACCGTATTTCTTACTGTTACGGATACTCAAGGACAGTTACCGGGACAAAAGCAAGAATATTGGGAGTATCTCAAACAAGAATTAGCGAACAAGAAATATATAACCGATGATACACCGGTTCACGAAAATAGCATTTGTCCTTTATGTGAACAGCAAAATGTCACTATTTACCCTAATGCTGTTAAAGGGGCAGGCATTAATATCGGTAATCCAGATCGTGCTGGTGCTTTTGCAGGTATCAATAAAGAAAATGCCTGGAAAAATTATGGTTTATGCATTGATTGTGCTGATTTACTCTACATTTTCAAAAACCATATTTTATCCCATTTCCTTAGCCGGGTAGCTGGTGATAAAGCATTATTATTACTTCATTTACTCGGTACGCAATTGGATAGGGCTGAGTTTATGAATGATTGGCATAAATACTTGGCTCAAACGCAAGAAAAAGGGCTGAAAAAGAATGTTGAAAAGGAACTCATGGAAGATTTTTTCAAAGAACAAGATGATGCCCATTTAGTGATACAAATTATTTGGGCCAATTTTGGGCAATCCATGGAAGAAGTCAATGGTTATATTACCGATATATTACCTTCTCGACTGCATTATTTAAGTCAACTCAACGCGCAGGCGAATAAAAAATGGCAACAGGTCTTATTTCCGCGATATCCAATGGATGAAGCTGCTTTTGATTTGCAGTTGAATAACGTATTATGGTACTTGTTAAAACGTCCAGGAGGCGATAAAAAGAGCAGAAAAGCTAACGAAAGCAAACAATTCCGCAAACTGAGACAAGAAATTGCGGCGAAAATTTATCATGGTGAGCCATTAGATGATAATGGTACCCATTTATGGGCAGAAATCATGACAACCGCACGTTTTTATCTTGCGGATGCTATAAAAAAGAAGAAAACTTATCTGGGGTTATGCTATGAAGGCTATAGTAATAAGAAACAGGTTAAATACTGGACTTTAGCTGGGTGGATACGTCATATCGCCCGTTTTATTTATTATTTGGACCAAACTGGGGTTTTGCTGATGACAAAAGAAAGTATGCGAACTTATGAACCCAAAATGCCAAAACTACAAGCACTGTTTGCCGAAGGTGCTGGTATCAACTCTGATGAAAAAGCTTTTGCTTTTTTAGTTGGCATTCTTTACGGTAAATTGTTGCAAGTTCAAGGGGGTAAGAATGTTAATGTGATTTCTAGCACCGTGCCTTGGCTAAAACGGCTGCAACTGTCTGGTAAAGATTTACCGGAGCTATACGCGAAAATCTGCCATAAATTTTTGGTTTATGGTAGTACTAGCCCGGAAACCCAAGAAGTGATCAAAGAAACAGCGAGGGTTGGTAAAATTGTCGGTGATGAACTTGAACTTGATATAACGAAAACCGGCTATTTTTTACTCCTGGGACAAGCCCTTGCCCTTGATGTATTACCTAAAAAGTCTGAAACTAAGGAAGAAAACCAATGACTCAAGAAATCGAACCCGTCACTCAAGAAACCCTAAAATCTCGCCGCGAAATCCTTTTTCTTTATGATATTCGCATGGGTAATCCCAATGGTGATCCAGATGAAAATCGTCCACGTCGATTGCCGGATGGTCGTTTTTATGTCACTGATGTACGACTCAAACGCTTTGTGCGTGACTATGTGGCTAGTCAAGGCAAAGAAATACTGGTTGGCAATATTGAAGGTAAAACCACGAATTTGACAGGGCGCGTTTCTGCCCATCTTACTCAGATTAATGAACCAGAGGCGAATGGAGCAGATTTAGTTAAGATACTACTGGATGCGTTTATTGATGCACGGTGGTTTGGTTCCAGTTTAGCTTTCAAAGAAAGTGACGGCGATAAGAAACGTAAATGGAATACCGTGCCTAAAACACTGACTGGTGCCATGCAGTTTAATATGGGCGAAGTGCTTAATCGGGCTGAAGAAATTCAGATTAATGGCACAACGACGTTTGCCAGCAGTGAAGATAAAACAACGGGTACTTTCACCGAAACCAATGTGTTACGGTATGGCTTAATCGCATTTAGCGGTGTTGCCAATGAACACAGTGCCAAATTGTCTCGTATGACTGAAGCAGATTATGATCTTTTACTGAAAGCCCTGTGGAACGGAGTACGCTCGGCTGCGAATACACGTAGTAAGGTTGGACAAGTACCCAGATTGTTAATTTCTCTCGAATATCAGGAAGGAGAAGAATTTCAATTTGGTAATTTAATGGATTATGTACAATTGCACCCGGCTAATGAGAAAGAGGAAAATGCCTGGGCATCACCTTTTGATTATTTACTGGATTTATCTCGCCTCTTAGCACGTTTAGAGGGGCAAAAAAATCGGATTGCCAAAGTGCGTTATGAACAATCACCAGATATTCAACTCAAAGTTGAACCCCCTAATGACTGGATAGCACTCGGTTTCGATACACCGGCATAGGAGTTGATCATGCAGGTACTTAGCTTACGTTGGTACGCCAAATATGGTCATTTCTTGCGGGCTGAAGCTAATGTCAGTGCGCTGTCTTATCCGATACCACCCCGTACAGCAGTATTAGGTTTGTTAGGTGCAATATTGGGTTTGGAAAAAGACCATTTACCCAAAGTGTTAGGTAATACACTGGTTGCTATTGGTGGTGCATTGCCCTTACGTTTTTGGCATAAAATAAAGCTGCGAAAAAAACCGCCTTCTCCGACTCCATTAAATTGGAGCGTGAAAAAAGGACGTAAGGGCAGTTCATCAGAAGAAGCGGTCAAACTCACTTTGCAAGAATGGCTATGGAAACCCAATTTTTTAGTCCATATTGCCATGCCTGATAATCCACAACTATTCTCTGAACTGTGTGATAGAGTAGCTAACCGAAGATGGCATTTTAGTCCCTGTATGGGATTATCCGAATTATTGGCTGATGTAGAATTGATAGCTCATGCTGAGGCAAAGCGCATGTCCCCTGGCAAAATAACCATTTCCAGTATTTTTCCACAATCGGCAGGACGTGTATTGAAAGCGAATGAAAAGCTAGGCATACATTTATTGCGAATGCCTCACAGTGTCAATTCCGAACGGGTTTTTTATCATCAAGGCTATTATTTGGAACATCAAGGACGTGCTTTAACAGTAGAAACGGATCAAGCTTGGGCGTTAATGCTTCAGAAAGAGGTGATGTCAGTCGTTTTTTGTTAAAATGTAAAAAAATCCCAAAGCTGAAGCGTTGGACTCCAAGATGCTCATTGTTTGGAGTCCAAACCTTCAGCTTTGGAAGTGTTTCCAGATGGAGATTAAGTACAACGGATTTAGGAAACAAACAGATTTTATATCCTTACATAAAAAAATATGCCATTACAATCTCATTTTAACCCTAATTTATTATTAAACGAACATATTGCCCAAGTTCAAACCGCCGCTCATTTTCTATTATCTTGTCATTGTCCACCTCGCTTGAATACTTCCGCTATTATAGAAGCAATTGTCCAATGTCATGATCTGGGTAAAGGGAGTCCCGCTTTCCAAGACTATATAAGTCATGATCCGAATACTTTCAAAGGTGATTCACGCGCTAAATCCCATTCTCCTTTATCCGCCGCTTTAGCGATTTTATGGGCGCAACAAGCTCATTGGAATGTGCTAGATACATTGGTTTTAACCCAAGCGGTTGCTTGTCATCATACCGGATTTAAGACGTTAAAGGATTTAGAGCTTTATCTTGAACTGGGTTATGATGATCCACTTGAAGAGCAATATACAGCCCTGGATTTAGAATTATTGTCTAAAACAACGGGGTTGGATTTTCAAGGGATTGATAATGATTACTTTGAGGCGGGAAAACGTTGGCTGTTCAAGCGGCAAAAAGTGGAAAAGCAATTAGGGAGCTTAACGATTGAATCGGCTTTACGCTTTCGGCTGTGGATGCAATTTTGTTTTTCGATCTTGTTAGAGGCAGATAAGGCGTTACTGGCTTTGCCTGACGAGGGAAGGTATTTACAAAAACCGTCTTGGGAAATCTCACCAGCCTGGGTGGATGATTATCTTAAGGGGGCAAATGTAACGCCTATGAATCAATTTCGTGCCACCTTGACTTCTCAAGTCACGATTAACGCTCAAAAAGCAACTCAAAAATGCCTCACGCTGACATTGCCAACAGGTACTGGTAAAACATTATTAGCCGCTCGCTGGGCAATCACCCACCGTAAACAGAGGAAAATTAGCCCTAAAATAATCGTTGTTTTACCCTTTTTGTCTATCATTGATCAGACGGATAAAATTTATCGTCAATTATTAGGTGTGGAAGTAGAAAATGCCAATACTGAAAAGTTGATGGCCAGTCATTCCCTCTCAGATAGACAGTATGAATTAGAGGGGAAATCTTTAACGGATAAGGATGCTGAATTTTTTCTCAATACCTGGCGTTCTGAAGTGGTGATTACGACATTTGACCAATTTTTGTTAGCACTCTTTTCTGAGAAAAATCGCCATTTAATGCGTTTTCATCATCTCATGGATGCAGTGATTATTCTCGATGAGGTGCAAACGTTGCCACCGATTTTGTGGGATATTGTTAATCAAACATTGCAAGCATTAACGGTAGAGGGAAATGCCCAAGTATTAATGATGTCGGCAACTCAGCCCCAATTTTTATCACCAGCCCAAGAATTAGCAGGCACTCCTGAACAAGTAAAGGATATTTTTAAAAAATGTCAACGTTATCGCATTCATCTCAATCATCGCACTGAACAACCTATTGATGAATTTATCACACATTTAACCCCGCGTATCGAAACTTGGTTAGCGGATAATAAGCGTGTGATGATAACCTTAAATACACGAGCAGCGGCAAAATTCGTTTGGAAAGTCCTGCATAAAGCATTTGCCTATCAAGTAGCAGTCCATTTGATTACCGCAGATGTGACTCCCCGTGATCGCTTTCATAAAATTAAGGCTGTTATTGCCGATATGCAAGATGATCAAGCTTGCATTGTTGTCTCCACACAAACGGTAGAAGCTGGCGTTGATATTGATATGGATGTGGTCATTCGAGACTTTGCCCCCCTGGATAAAATCATCCAAGTGGCAGGGCGATGTAATCGCAACAATCATCGTGATCATTATGGCGGATATGTTGAAGTGATTAATTTAGTCAATCAGAAGGGTAAACAGTTTGCCAGTTTTATCTATGATAAAGTGTTGCTCAATACCACATACCATACTTTAGAAAAACAGGACATCATTGCTGAAGAAAATGTGTTAGCGGTGAGTGATCAATATTTTCAGCAAATCCGTCAAACGATGAAGACAGGCCAATTTTTAACAGAACAATTTGCTTATTGGCAAGAGATGGAAAAAAGTGTCCATGCCCTACTACGCCCCCAAGGTGAACAAATCAGCTTTATCGTGTTAGAGGATGAAGAGGGCAATAGGTTACGTTCTGACATTGAAAATGCCCTCAAAATTCGAGAACGATGGCAAAAACGAACAGCGTTGCGAAATCTGGCAGGGCAAATAAATGAACGGAGTGTCAACGTTTATGAGCGTCGTGGTTTTCATCCAGAGGATTATGCTGAAATTTTAGGCTATTTTTGGCTATTAAAACCCGGCTATTATACTCAAGAAGCCGGTTTAGATTTAGGACTTGATGAGGAGGACCCAGCAGCATGTATCTTTTAGAAAAAATTCCTTATGCCAGTGTAGAATTACGCTGGCATCAACCCCTAGCTGGGGCAGCACCAGTGAGGACACGTCAACTACGCGGAGCGATTGCCCATGCCTTTCCCGATGATAATCGTTTTCATCAACACGATGCGGAAGGTAAGCCACTTTATCGCTATCCCCATATTCATTATCGGTGGAAAGGGGGTTATGGTATAGTTGCAGGATGGATTACAGGGGCGGAGACATTGATGAATGTGCCTTGGTTAGAATTGCCCTTGACGATTGGTCAGGATAAAGTACAAGTGATGGATGCAATTATCTCAACTCAATATGCCGTATTTGGGATTAGTGATGATTTACTGCATTACCGTTTTATTAGCCCTGTATTATTGTTTAAACAAACAAATTATAAGAAATACAAACAGTTAAAGGGTAAAGTCGCACAGCAATATGAGCGAGATCGTCTTTTAGTCGCGCAATTGTTGAGTCCTATGCGCGGGCTGGGCGTTAATTTTGAGGTGCAACTCTATGCCGCTTTTACCAATATTAAAATGGTCCAATGTCAGCTAAAGGGAGAAACGATGCTGGGTATCCAGGGCGATTTTGTCAGCAATGCCCTACTCCCTTCTGGTTTAGGTATTGGACATGCCGTGAGTCATGGGTATGGGTGGATTGTGCCAAAAACGGATTGATGGATTGTAATCCCACGAGTTATTATAAGCAATATCCATTACAACTAGGAAAGAAAGAAAAAAACAAATATAATGAACCTCGTTCTAACCACTTTTGGCACTTATCTTCATCGCAATGGTGAAATGTTTGTTGTCAAAGTCAAAGAAGAAAAAAATGAAATTTCTTCGCGCAAAGTTCGCTCCATTTTTATTACAACTGGAGCCAGCCTTTCTACTGATGCCATTCAATTGGCTATCGAAAGAAATATTGATATTGTATTTTTAGATAAATACGGTCATCCTTACGGGCGCGTTTGGCATGGCAAACTGGGTTCCACTACTGCCATTCGCCGCCAACAACTCCGTTTTGCCGACACCGATGAAGGAGTTGAATTAGCAAAATCTTGGATTATCCAAAAGTTGGATAATCAAATCAATTACCTGACTTCAGCTCGGCAAAAGCGGTCCCGCCTTTCAGCAGCATTGACGGATAAAATTGAGGCATTGGAGAAATTACAAGCTAAAATAGCCAATTTATCCGGTGAACTTGACGAAATACGGGGTAGTCTGATGGGTTTGGAAGGCAAAGCGGGAGCTATTTATTGGCAAGCGGTTAATGTATTGCTCCCGGAACGCTATCAATTTAAAGAGCGTTCGCGCAATCCGGCTCAAGATGAATTTAATTGTCTTATTAATTATGCTTATGGTGTTTTGTACAGCACCGTTGAACGTGCCGGTATTCTTGCCGGATTAGACCCTTATGTGGGATTTATTCACACTGATCACTATAATAAGAAGTCATTTGTGTTTGATCTCATTGAAATGTATCGAATTTGGGCGGATGAAACGGTTATTGGCTTATTTGCAGCACGTAAGGTGACACAGGCGTTATTTGATAAATTGCATAATGGGTTTATGCTGAATAAGGAAGGCAAGGCGGTATTGATGGATCGCTTTGAGCATTTTTTAGATGAAAAAATCCGTTATGGTCATCGTCAGGTTCAACGTCGTGAAACGGTGCAATTATATTGCCATAACCTGGCTAATCAATTATTGGAAAAATCAAATGAAACCCAATGAAACTTTGGTGTGGCTCATCTACGATATGACCATTGATAAGTCACGCACTAAAATCGCTAAATTATGTAAAGAAGCCGGGCTTTATCGGGTACAAAAATCGGTGTTCCTGGGTACAATCACTCATAATCGACTAGATGAGTTATCAATGCAAATTGAGGAACTTATCGACGAAAACACGGATTCGGTTTACATTTTTCCCTTATGTAAGGCTGATTTTAAGAAAGTGCAAACGATAGGGCAATCTTTCGATAAAAAATTGGTCACGGATGAAGTTAAGGCATTGTTTTTATGAGTGAAATAATCAGGTCCGATACTGAATCTACACCGATGCTCACACCAACGGATCTGTTGGAGCATATTTGGTGTCCGCGTTTTACCTGGTTTATGAATGTCCAACACATCCCTCAACATGAAGAAACACGATATAAAGTGTTGAAAGGGCGTGAAATCCATGCACGGCGTGAAAATGAGAATAAATCTTATTTGCGTCGCAAATTGGGCGTTGTGGATAAACAAATTGGTGTCTATTTGGCTTCGCCAAAGTTGCGCCTCCGTGGTATTGTCGATGAAGTATTATGGTTGAAAGATAATACCATGGCCCCGCTAGATTATAAATACACTCGGCTCAATGAACATGGCGTTGTATTTAAAACTCATCAAATGCAAATACGCATTTATGCTATGCTGATACAAGAAGTTTATCATAGCAAAGTGAATAAAGGTTTGGTTGCTTATATTCGTGACTATTATAAGGTATATGAAGTACCTGTATCAACTGAACAGGCTACTGACATTGCGTCAGTCGTGGATGAAATCTTTGCAATCATTCAAACTGGGCAATTACCTAAACGAACATCTAATCGAAATCATTGTATTGATTGCTGTTATAGAAATATTTGTGTTTAATCGAAATATTTGCGTTTAGGAGTTGCAAAACTGTTTTTTTTTGATATAATGGACTTCAATATTTAGACTTAATAGAGGTGACTGCTGAGACAAAATTATTTTTGTCCGGCAGTCATGCCAGTGTAATTGATTGAATATCAAAGAGAATTTATTAATTTTTCGATGTAAAAGGGGTCAAAAAAAGACTATTTTGGGGTCATTTTGGACAAATTTTTGTTAATTTTAAGGTGGGAGATTTTTTACCAAGTTATTGATTTAATTGCTAATAGCGAAAATTTGCCGCTTTAGAGCTATATCCATTACAACTAGGATTGAAACCTCCCACAATTTGGTCAATTATAGAATGTCACCCGCTGCTTTAGAGCTATATCCATTACAACTAGGATTGAAACTCTTGTCGTTTTGTTCGAGGAACGCTAGATTTTTGGCTTTAGAGCTATATCCATTACAACTAGGATTGAAACTTGTCGAACATCGCATGAATCAATGTCGTTCATCGCGCTTTAGAGCTATATCCATTACAACTAGGATTGAAACCCATTGTTTATGGACTTTGTTAGGTAACGAGCCTTGCTTTAGAGCTATATCCATTACAACTAGGATTGAAACATTCACCACCTGTCAGTGCAAAACTGACTGATGAGCGCTTTAGAGCTATATCCATTACAACTAGGATTGAAACTGTAGAGCCTACCTGCTATATTCGTTACGATATCACGCTTTAGAGCTATATCCATTACAACTAGGATTGAAACGACGAAATTGTCTTGCGACTCTCTCTTTTCTTTGAGCGCTTTAGAGCTATATCCATTACAACTAGGATTGAAACCTTCACGCCGATGGCAAGAGAGCAGTTTCAAGAATTGCTTTAGAGCTATATCCATTACAACTAGGATTGAAACCGATATCACCTATTGTCTTAATGGCACGGGCGCAAGCTTTAGAGCTATATCCATTACAACTAGGATTGAAACTTTTTTCCCCTCCCCACTCACTCACGCAATAAGCTGGCTTTAGAGCTATATCCATTACAACTAGGATTGAAACATTGTACCGGTAACCGGTACGGAAAAAACGCAGAAAGCTTTAGAGCTATATCCATTACAACTAGGATTGAAACACTGCTAGTTGAACTCGAACTATCAAATCATTCTGGCTTTAGAGCTATATCCATTACAACTAGGATTGAAACTAACCTGTTCCACTTCCACTCATTTTATTACCTCAGCTTTAGAGCTATATCCATTACAACTAGGATTGAAACACGTTAGTACGTGGGTTCTGCCTAACTTGCGTAGCTTTAGAGCTATATCCATTACAACTAGGATTGAAACGCGTTGTTTCAGGACTACCTGCCATTTCCTTTGGAAGCTTTAGAGCTATATCCATTACAACTAGGATTGAAACCCCACTCTTTTTAAACAGCCTATGTAGAGCGGGGCTTTAGAGCTATATCCATTACAACTAGGATTGAAACATAAAGGCTCCCGTTAGTTCCATTTGTTGGCAAGTGAGCTTTAGAGCTATATCCATTACAACTAGGATTGAAACCTTCTTATTTCCTATTATACGTCGGCACTGTATTGAGCTTTAGAGCTATATCCATTACAACTAGGATTGAAACTCTTCGGGGCCGGATTCTGTCGGTGAATGAATCTTGGCTTTAGAGCTATATCCATTACAACTAGGATTGAAACACTAATACATTCTCCAACAGGTTCAATTTGGTGCTTTAGAGCTATATCCATTACAACTAGGATTGAAACTCCAAAGAAAAAGAATTGCTGGAAATAACAACTAAAAGCTTTAGAGCTATATCCATTACAACTAGGATTGAAACCATGAATCTTTATCGTAACGTTTTGGATTCAAGGTGCTTTAGAGCTATATCCATTACAACTAGGATTGAAACACGTCAGTTTGCAAATCTTGGGATGGCTGGTAAGGCTTTAGAGCTATATCCATTACAACTAGGATTGAAACTTGGATTGTATGGATCGTGCTTAACGCATGATCCATTTGCTTTAGAGCTATATCCATTACAACTAGGATTGAAACAAAATAACTTCTTCCATTGTCCAATTTTCTTCCTGGCGCTTTAGAGCTATATCCATTACAACTAGGATTGAAACTGATTTAAGCCGTTGAGATGAGACATTATGAATTGGCTTTAGAGCTATATCCATTACAACTAGGATTGAAACCTGGCAAGTAATTGTACCACCCATGTCATCAAGTTCGCTTTAGAGCTATATCCATTACAACTAGGATTGAAACAAATTAGACGGCTAGTTAATGGTACTCCTACCAATCCTGCTTTAGAGCTATATCCATTACAACTAGGATTGAAACGATTTACATCCAACACTGCGCACGTATGTACTATCAGGCTTTAGAGCTATATCCATTACAACTAGGATTGAAACTTGCTGTTGTTGGGTTTATGCTTAAAATGATTAATCGCGCTTTAGAGCTATATCCATTACAACTAGGATTGAAACAAGGCAGGATGTGAAATAGCAATGGCTAATAGTGAATGCTTTAGAGCTATATCCATTACAACTAGGATTGAAACGTTTTTCGAGTTTAATGACGATTTCAGCGTTTTTCACGCTTTAGAGCTATATCCATTACAACTAGGATTGAAACTTTGTATTCGCGGTGACACTTGGAGAGGAGGCCGCGTGCTTTAGAGCTATATCCATTACAACTAGGATTGAAACTTGTTGAATGAATGTCTTTTAAATTTCTACTATCGTTGCTTTAGAGCTATATCCATTACAACTAGGATTGAAACCGCAAGCCACGACAACTCTTTCATGCTTGTCAAGCTAGCTTTAGAGCTATATCCATTACAACTAGGATTGAAACATAAACAAGGGCAAAAAGGAATTGCTATTTCTTTAGGCTTTAGAGCTATATCCATTACAACTAGGATTGAAACCAGCGTCAACCCCTTTCGCCTTGACATATTTCGTGCTTTAGAGCTATATCCATTACAACTAGGATTGAAACCGCCAATACGTGGGCGTAAATGCAAATCAAGTCCAGGCTTTAGAGCTATATCCATTACAACTAGGATTGAAACCCATTTGTTCCGGTTCTATAAAGCAATCCCTCTTCTGGCTTTAGAGCTATATCCATTACAACTAGGATTGAAACCTTTTCATAATCAATCACACAGTCATCAGTAATAGCTTTAGAGCTATATCCATTACAACTAGGATTGAAACGCGTTAGGTCTTTTATATGGATATACTTTTATATCAAAGGGCTTTAGAGCTATATCCATTACAACTAGGATTGAAACCAACCTTGTAGTTCGCTTTATAAAACCAATGACGTTGCTTTAGAGCTATATCCATTACAACTAGGATTGAAACCTACAAAGTGTGGCGGTGTATAACCGATGGTGTAACTTGCTTTAGAGCTATATCCATTACAACTAGGATTGAAACGTGTTAAACCCTTCCTTATGACGCAATTCAATGGAGTGCTTTAGAGCTATATCCATTACAACTAGGATTGAAACAGATACATCTAGTATCATTGAAACGCAAGCCTTGCTTTAGAGCTATATCCATTACAACTAGGATTGAAACTCCACTCCATGCCTAAAATCACCATGAAAATCGATGCTTTAGAGCTATATCCATTACAACTAGGATTGAAACTCCAAAGATACCCGTTGAAATACATTGAAAAAGGCTTTAGAGCTATATCCATTACAACTAGGATTGAAACCACACACTCCTAGAGTGGCGGAAGCTCTACGAACAACTGCTTTAGAGCTATATCCATTACAACTAGGATTGAAACGTCTTCCTCTTCTCTCAAGCGGTATTCTCTTTCGAGCTTTAGAGCTATATCCATTACAACTAGGATTGAAACACAATACAATTGTCTTGGATGGCAAAACAATCGCTGCTTTAGAGCTATATCCATTACAACTAGGATTGAAACTAATTACTTGAGAGTTGCTCTGTGATTTCAGCCGCTGCTTTAGAGCTATATCCATTACAACTAGGATTGAAACTCGAAATAGCTTTGCCACTTTGTTTGCATCAAATCGAGCTTTAGAGCTATATCCATTACAACTAGGATTGAAACTAGCTATTGTAAAGCCTTTGCGACGGTGTTGACTGCTTGCTTTAGAGTTATATCCATTACAACTATAAATGTTCAGAAAAATAGTTGAAATCAAACCTCAGAG
>JAOZSV010000258.1 GCA_029939505.1 Thiotrichaceae bacterium
ATCTGAAGGTTTGGACTCCATTGCCAAATCTGAAGGTTTGGACTCCATTGCCAAATCTGAAGGTTTGGACTCCATAGCGTTGGACTCCAAAAAACGTCCAAAGCTGAAGCGTTGGACTCCAAGGCTTAAGACCCTACGCTTGCCATTTATTAAGGAGTAGTAGAATTATGTCTCATTTCAAGATAAACAAGAAAGCTCTGATAGGTGCCGCCTTATTAGCAACCGCGCCGACCGTCAAAGCTGATGGTACTGTCAGAAGTTCCACTGAAGGCAGTAAAAGCAAGCGTGGAATTAATCACCTGACTTTGGAAGAAGCCCCTTTAGAAAATATCACTGTCTGTGTCCCCGGTAAAAGTATGGCGGGTTTGACGGGAGATTTTCGGTATCTCCCAGATAAACTGGCTGTGGTTCATAACCCCCGTGAAGCCAATTATGTCAAAATGACGTTTATCGTTTCTCACATGAATGCGGTGGATTATGACAGAACCCTGTTTTTGGCGTATAGCCAAAATCTCTCTCCCTTTCCGCAGATACCAACACCCAAATCCATTAACAAATTTGAGTTGGATTTAGAATCAGTTGAAATCGTTGGTGTCTATGATGTTTCCAGCTTTGGTATGAAAGCACAACCAGAAACACGCATCTTGGTGAAGCCGACACCGCGTATCAAGTATGAGTTTGATGTCAATTTGGATATCTTAGAAACACTCAGGATGATGAACAGTGGTAATGACACGATTTATGTGCAAGCGGCGTTGATTAAAAAAAGTGATTATGAGGCAGGAATATGGAATAGCATGATTCTTTCGGAAGTCGATACGATCCATTTTGTGGAAGATAAGTGTCCAGAGTCCATGGTTATGGAAGAAGGTAAGCCGCCTGTTAAAGTCACAGAAATCTGCGCGGACAATGATGGAAACTTTGGTAGTTGTGGTGATGATAGAGGGAAGTAAGCGTTGGGTGAATGGGTCGACTCTTCCGCCCGATTCGTTTATTTCGTCAATTCGCTGTACTTAACCGTGAAAATGGGAATGCGCCCGTTATTTATTGACCGTTTTACAAAGCGGAAGCGTTGGACTCCAAAAGTGGTATTCCAAAAAACATTAAAATTTAAACCATTGAAATAAAAAGAGTTTTAATTATATTTTAAAAAAATAACGCGAACACCAATGAAATTAATTCTTATCATTTTTCTCTTAATAATTGGCTTACTGATTGATCAACAAATCGAATACTATGGACAAATCATCATCAATATTGTGGTTTGGCTATTTTTTTTAGGCTTATTAAAAAAGGCGGAGCGAATTGAACAAGTCTCTTTAATCCTTTGCCTACTTTACGCTACCGCTGGAGAAATTATTCTCTCTTTAGTTTGGGGGCTTTACGAATATCGTTTATCTAATGTGCCATTATTTATACCCCCAGGGCATGCACTGCTTTTCACGCTAGGTATTTTAATCGCACCCAAAATGCCTAATTGGTTTATCGGAATCGTGCCAGCGATAACTGCGCCCTACATCATTTTTGCCTTTCTAAGTGGCTTGGATACAATGGGCGGGATTTTATTTCTCATTTTTTTGATTTGTCTGATTTTTGGAGAATCCAAAAAGCTCTATGCCACCATGTTTATGTTATCTCTGATTTTAGAAATATATGGAACCGCACTTGGAAATTGGACTTGGTTTCAAGAAGTGCCGCTATTCGGATTAACCACCACCAATCCCCCTGTCAGTGCAGGGGCCTTTTATTGCCTTTTAGATTTACTGGTCATTTCCACAATCAATGGGATGGGCGCATCAACATTATTCCAGAAAAAAGCCGGGTAGGGTGGGCCACTTTGGTGCAACGGCAAAATGTTAAAATACCACAATATTTATCATATATCATGCCTGCGATGCCGTTGCACAACTTGCCCACCCTACCTAACTTGAGCATCAAGTGATACAACTTCTATTATTGTTGTATTTTCTTCTCCCAGTTGACTGATGGTTTTCACGGCCATTTTTTGTTTTGGCGATTGGATGGTTATTGGATGGGAAAGGTGATGGTAAACACGAGCAAAAGCCGCTTCATCTATTGCTATTTTCAATGTTGGAAAAACCGGTTTCCGTTCTTTTTTTTTGGCAAAGTGATTTAACACTTTTTGCCATTTTTGAAGCTCTTTTTTATTGCCTCCACAGAAAAAGACTTGTTTAACGACAAAATGCTGACCATCATAGTCGTCATCGATCATCCAATAAGCGATATTCTCGTTAATATTCTGGGCTTCCATTTTATCTTTGATGGGATTATAAATATTGAAGCCACAAATTTCAATTTGTACCGTGTTGTTTTTTTTATGCACTTGTATATTGGGTTCGCCAATGGTTATAAAAGAAGCCGCTCTTTTGTCTTCTTTAAAGTCTTCTTGTAATAAATCATCGTGCATACAGACTTTAGTCAGTTCAAAATGACCATAGCGAGTTTTCACTGTTTCATTACTAATCCTGTTTTCAAATGAAAAGCTGAGAATAATCAGCCAGTTAGCATCAGACATCTGGACACATTCTCTTCGTGCGGCGTTGACCGCTCGTTTGCTCACGCTACCGAATTGGGGACCAATGTGAAAATAAGCTTTCTTTTTGCCCTGGCTGGTATTGTAAAAACCTTCTGCATGTAAATGAGGACCACTTAAAGGCTTTAGTTCAGTCAATAAAGCCTTTTCGTGTTTCATACCATTTTTCACGCCCGCTGCTTTTAATTGTTCAAAAATGCGTTGAATTAATTGCTCAGTTTTTGCACTGGTCAGTGTGTCTAAATTATTATTGTGCAGTGTTTCGAGCGTAAAAGGACCTGTGATACGAAGTTTGTTTTTATCCTCTTGTACCTTGTCATAAAGGGTTTCAAGGGTTGGTGGTTCGTCATAAATGACGGTTCTCATGGTGGTATGGGGGCACTTTTTATAAATAAAGCCTTGGCGAATATCATGCCCTTTTTCATCGTGTAATTTATAATAGGGAAACAGGGCTGTCATTAGCCTCTTTTTGGCAATATTTAAGGCAATGCGGGATGTATCAATGCAGATCCAACGACGACCCCATTGTTCAGCAACCTCTGCAGTTGTACCAGAACCACAAGTCGGATCTAAAACTAAATCGCCTGGATCTGTTGTCATTAAAAGACAACGTTGGATAACTGTCGTGGCGGTTTGGACTACATAACTTTTTTGGGATTCGGAGAGTTGATCAACCCATAGATTGTTGATTTTGGTTGCGGGAAAGTCATCAAAATAGTATTTATATCTGAGACTGTTACCTTGAATCACTAAGCGATTTTCTTGTTCGAGTTTTTTTAAATTACCCACAGAACATCTCCAACCCCGATTAGGGGAAGGTTTAAAAATTTTTCCTTTGTATTCAAAGGGATGTATGGTATTACCAGCACCACTATAAGATTGTATTTTCTCACTGGCAAAAGGGCGTAAAGATTTATCAATGTGATCAAGTTGCTTAACATTGACTATTTCTCCATTGTCTAGTTCCACCCAGTGAAATCTTTCGAGATCAAGTTCTTTTTCATGATATAACTGGTGATACTTTAAGTGCTTAGTCTCTTTCGCATAAAAGATGATGTAATCATTTAAGATTGATAAACGTTTATGCCTGGTATTACTGCGTGTTTTTAAAATAATCGTTGCTATAAAATTTTCTCGTCCAAACACTTCATCCATAATACATCTGACTAAATGTACATTTTCATCAGAAATTTGTACAAAACAAGCACCACTTGGGGAAAGCAATTTTTTTGCGATGAGTAATCTATCTCGTAAATGGCTTAAATAGGAATGAATTCCAAATTTCCAAGTATCACGATAAGCAGCTATTTTTTCTGTTTCGCCTGATTCGCTTTTTCGATTCTCTTCCCCAATCACATTCATTTGTTTATGCCATTGTGCTTTAAATTGAATGCCGTAGGGCGGATCAAAATAAATCATTTGTACTTGTTCTGCCATTTCTTCCTGTTCTAATAGGGAAGCCATGACTAGCAAACTATCTCCTTGAATAAAACGATTCGTCCAATTTTCTTGATGTTGGTAAGCGTTGGAGATTTTTTTCTCCTGATTTAAGTGATTGCCAAATAAATCATTGGTGGAACCTTCTGATAAGTCAACTTCTTTGAAATGGGTGAATTGATCCATTAAAATTTCAGGGGTAATAAATTCATGGCGATATAAGTCGCAAATATCAACATCTCGCTCTTGCTTATTTAACCAAAGCAATTTGGGTTCTTCTTGTGGTTGTTGGCTTTTTTTCAAATGGGTTTATCCTTTTTACATAATCAGTACTATAGTGATCCTAAATGATTCATGAAAAAAATTGGCTTGAAAGCGTTTAGATTCCTTGGGACAAATTTACAAATAGTCTATCTATATAGACATTCAGAAAAATAGTTGGAATTAAACCTCTGAGGTTTTGAAAACCTCAGAGGTTTTTACTGAATTTATTTATCTGAATATCTATATCATTGGTTAATTTTTTTCTCGTTCCCAACCTCTGGTTGGGAATGCCTTCCTTGACGCTCCGCGTCAAACAACATAAGAGGTAAAAATAACCCATTATGACAAATGAATCTCAAAAAAACCACACCCGCCTAGCCTCGAACAAGCCACTGTCAAAATTTCGACAAATCCTGGTGGCTTTAAAGGCACGGGCTTTTTTATCAGCCCTGATGGCTACATTTTAACAGCATGGCACTTAAATTCTGCAAATTCTGATTCAGACAATTATTTAACAAGCTGGGAGTCAATGGTATAATATTCAGTACAACGGATTAGGGAAATAAACGGATAAAGCAATTCTATTTCAAAACTCGTTACTCGTTTTTTTTTTAAATTCGTTGTACTCAACCAATTATACTATAATAAATATGATAACAAGAACCGAACTAAGAAAATTAGCTAAAGCGCGTATCAAAGAATCAAAGACACTATTTGACACCAAACAATACGACACTGCTACCTATTTATGTGGTTATGCCGTTGGATTAGCGTTAAAAGCCAGAATATGTCGTACCCTAAAATGGTCAGAATTTCCACCAAACAGTAAGGAATTTAGAGGATTTCATGCTTTCAAAACGCATGATTTAGATGTTCTGCTCATTTTATCTGGCATGAGCGAAAAAATCACTAACCATTATTTCACAGAATGGGCTGTCGTTTCTAGGTGGAATCCAGAGAACCGTTATAAAAAAATAGGTTCAGAAACAAAACAGATGGCCTTGATATGATCAACGCGACAGAAGACTTATTAAAAGTATAATAAAAACATTAATGAGATTTCCTGGCTTTTCTTGAGAATAAAAAAAACTATGGCTACTCCTAAACTTTCTATTGATCATTTTTTATCCCTCAATGACGCTCAATGTCATGAGCGTATTGTGGCTGCTAAAAAGGCACTCGGTGAACGCCTAGTGATTTTAGGGCATCATTATCAACGTGAAGAAGTTTTTAAACATGCTGATTATACTGGGGATTCTCTTAAATTATCGCGTCAAGCTGCACAATCTGGTGCGGAATATATTGTGTTTTGCGGTGTGCATTTCATGGCTGAAGTGGCTGATATATTATCGGCACCCGAACAAATCGCCATTTTGCCCGACTTAGCGGCAGGATGTTCAATGGCAGATATGGCTAACTTGGAAAAAGTTGAACAAGCCTGGCGTGAACTATCAACAATACAAGCGGCTGATGAATATATTACCCCCATCACCTATATTAATTCAGCGGCAGACTTAAAAGCATTTTGTGGTTCTCATGGGGGAATTGTCTGCACCTCATCTAATGCACAGCGCGTCTTAGAATGGGCATTTAGTCAACGCAAAAAAGTCTTATTTTTTCCCGATCAACATTTGGGGCGTAATACAGGCGTTCGTATGGGCATTCCCTTAGAACAAATCGTCGTATGGGATTTTGACAAACCTTATGGCGGCTTAACTCAAGAAGAAATTAAAGCCGCTAAAATCATCCTTTGGGATGGTTTTTGCTCGGTGCATCAACAATTTCACGCAGAACATATTGACAAATATCGAGCCACCTATCCCCAAGGCAAAGTCATTTCACACCCCGAATGCCCTTATGAAGTCTGTCAAAAATCCGATGAAATTGGCTCAACCGAATTGATCATCAAAACGGTAAAAGCCTCACCGCCCTGCACCCGTTGGCTCATTGGCACCGAAGTGAATTTAGTCAATCGTCTCGCACGAGAAAGCGAAGCAGAAGGCAAATTCGTTCATTACATGGCACCCGTTGTCTGTATGTGTTCAACCATGTATCGCATTGATCCAGCGCATTTATTATGGATACTGGAAAATCTGCTTGAAGACAATATTGTAAATCAAATCAAAGTGTTACCAGACATTGCCGCGCAAGCGCGTTTGGCTTTAGAACGGATGTTAGAAGTATCGCTTTAGTATTTTGGAATCATAAAAAGAAAGCTATTCTATTCGAGCTTAGAAATCCGATTTTTTCAAAAAATCGGATTTCTTAAACCT
>JAOZSV010000259.1 GCA_029939505.1 Thiotrichaceae bacterium
GCGTTGGACTCCTATTTTCATAAAAAGCTGAAGCGTTGGACTCCTATTTTCATAAAAAGCTGAAGCGTTGGACTCCTATTTTCATAATTCGTATAGATGGTATTATAGGTACTCGATGATCAAGCTTTCTCGTTACCCAAAGTCTAACTACAAGGATTATATATAAGATTCGAGGTTCAAGTTTTTTGAAGAAAACTTGAACCTCGAATGGATTAAAAACGCTAACGACAATAATTGTCTCAGCGAAGAGATTTCAAGCAAGTACAACCACGATCTCATCCCTTATTATATACAATCCTTGTAGTTAAAATGTAGGGTGGGCAACGTTTTTTGGGTGCAACGGCTTCTAAAGCTAAGGAAGGTGGGCAAAAAAAAACTTGCCCACCCTACAAATCTACAAATCTTAATTTTTAATTCTGAAAATTCTCACATTCTGAAAATTCTGATTCTAACAATAAAAAATAGGAATTGATAATGAAATCAAGTGATTTAACAAAAACTATTCTACTTGCGATGTTTTTTGGAGGTCTCTTAGGTGGAATCCTTAACATCTTCTTTATGGAGAATCCGTTTGTCAGCGTTTTTTTAGTTGGCAATGTATTTGACGTTATTGGACAAATATTTATCAACTCGCTGAAAATGCTGGTTGTGCCATTAGTATTTATTTCCTTAGTCTGTGGCACCGCCGCTTTGGGGGATATTAACAAATTGGGGCGTTTGGGTGGTAAAGCATTATTGTTTTACTTAGGAACAACTGCACTTGCTATCACATTAGCCCTCTCTTTAGCGATTATTATTGCCCCTGGCGAAGGTTTTGAACGTCCCCCAACAACCGCGCAAACTTTCACTCCCAAGGAAAGCCCTTCTATTGCTGAAACGATCATTAATTTGGTGCCTGATAATCCGATAAAAGCGATGGCAGAAGGCCAAATGTTGCCATTAATATTCTTTTCCCTGCTTTTTGGTATTGCCATTGTGATGGCTGGAGAATCGGGCAAACGGATTGAAGCGCAGTTTAATGACTATAATGCCATTATGATGCAACTTGTCGTCATTTTAATGAAGTTCGCGCCCGTTGGGATATTTTGTCTCATTGCTAAAACTTTTGCTTTACAGGGCTTTGATGTCATTAAACCGCTATTGAGTTATTTTTTAGTCGTTGCATCTGTTTTAGCCATACATGTTTTTGTGAATTACACGCTTTTGCTAAAATTGCTCACCGGTTTAAGCCCTTGGACCTTTTTGAAGAAAATGCGTGAAGTACAGGTATTTGCTTTCAGTACTTCAAGTAGTAACGCCACCATTCCTATCAATATCGAAAATACCGAGAAGAAGATAGGAGTGGATAATTCAGTCGCTTCCTTTATCATTCCATTAGGGGCAACGATTAACATGGATGGCACTGCGATTATGCAAGGGGTTGCAACCGTGTTTATTGCCAATGCGTTTGGCATAGATTTAACAGCCAGTGATTATTTAGCGGTGATTTTAACAGCCACTTTGGCTTCAATTGGTACGGCTGGTGTTCCCGGAGTGGGATTGATTATGTTGGCGATGGTACTCAATCAAGTCGGCTTGCCTGTTGAAGGAATTGCTTTGATTATTGGAGTAGATCGTCTTTTAGACATGATGCGTACTGCTGTGAACGTGACTGGTGATGCCGCAGCAGCGGTTATTATCGCTAAAAGCGAAGGGGCTTTCGATCAAGATGTTTATTATCAGACGAATACTGAAGAAAGAATATTAGCGCAGAAATAAGGGAGGTGAGTGGGAAGAAAAAAAAAGGGACGCTTGCGCGTCCCTAGTGTGAACTCAAACCCGCCAGGTTTTGAAAACCTGGCAGGTTTAGGGGTGTATTATTTTTCGGTTAATCGGGTATCACATTTTCTGCTTGTGGACCTTTCTGGCCTTGTGTGACTTCCATCGTGACTTTTTGGCCTTCCTGTAGAGATTTGAATCCGTCTCCTTGAATGACACTATGATGTACAAACACATCAGGATCATTGCCACCTTCTCGTTCAATGAAACCGTACCCTTTACTATCGTTAAACCACTTTACTGTACCAGAAACTCGATCTGACATATAAACCTCATTACTAAAATAAACCAACCTAGATTGGCTTTTATATTAAAATCCAGCTTCTTAACAAAGCTGGCGTAGAACTTACTCAGCAAAGATGAGAAATCTCTGCAAAATAAGACGGAAATAGCAAAGATTATAAATCTCTGCAAATTAGAAACCGAGTTTTTTCAAAAAACTCGGTTTCTTTTTAAAAAAATTGGTTTCTGACTGAAAATTTATGCGTCGCTACTTAAAATTGCGATAAGCACTCGTAACAATTCATCTAAATCAGCAGGAACCCGAAATAAATTTAAGTCTTGTGTGATAGATGCTGTTGTTCGATCCAAAATACCAAATCGCCAAATATCGCCTGTTGAAACCACACCATATAATAGTGGTGTCTCACTATCCGTCCATTTATCAATAGCTATCAATTCAACCGCTAACTGCATAAATCCGCGTTCTAAATCACTATTTTTCGCTTCAATGACTAACAAATTGTTTTTAGATTGTAGAAAATAATCTAAAGTGCCTTTCAGTTGGTTATTAACCACCAATGGAAATTCTACTCTAATTTTTGTCTGTGTGTAGTCAATAATATCCATGAGAATAGGGGCAATAATAAACTCGCGTTTAGCAGCCTCGTTAATCATACTGATATAATTGATATTTCTTTCTAAACAAATTTTGAGTTCATTTAAATGAGAGAGTTCATTAGAGAAACGGGGCAATTCATTGTTTTTTTTATGAAATGAATAACCAAAATGTTCAAGAATCTCATCTCTATAATCAACTAACTTAAAATAATCTGAGAAAGTATAAGTACTCTTTTCGGATAAAATGGGATATTTCATTGTTGTTTTTCAAAGCTGAAGCGTTGAGACTCCTCAAAACTGATAAGAAATCCGATTTTTTCCAAAAATCGGATTTCTAAATAAATCTAAACCATTCACCATTCAACCCCTATTCCTCTTCCAAACGTATTAATGCTAAATCATACAATTGCAATAATTTATCATCTTCATATAAAGCAATTTCCGTCATTTTTTCCGCCATTTCAATAATCGTCTGATAATCCTGTTGGTTCCAGGCGTGTTTAAAGCCCGCTCGCATCGCTTCTAAACGAAAAGTTTTTAGACGCTTTTGAGGGCTTTGACGATATTGTTTAAATTCACGCAATAAATGCGCGTCGCGGATTTTTTCTAAATCCTGCGCCTTATGTGGATCGGGAACATACCAACGTTCCGCGGCGCGTTTTTGTAAAATGGGTTCGTCTTTTTCAAGGTTGCGACAGTCTCTATATTGATGAGATAAATAACCATGAATTTGACTGGGTATCGCGCCCTTGCCCTCATATTTTAAGAAGTTAAATTCTAATAGTGCGTCTAATTCTACCATGATTTCATATTTTTTCCAACCTGCTCCGAGAAGTTTTGTCAATTCGGGGTGAATATCTTGGCGTGTTGATGGGCGTTTTTTTAAGAAATGATGTAACCAGTCAATCGTGCTACGTTCATCAGAGACAAATAATTCCATTTGTGGCGGATTTTTAGCGATTTTGCGCTTTTGTTCATACTCTTCAATTTGCTCAAACTGAAAAATCATGCCATCGCGTTCTTTAAAATGCGCCCGTAATCCCGCTTGAAATTGTTGACTAGAGAGCGGCACTGGGTAGCCATGCCCAATAAAATAGGCGACTGCGCGATCATATAAAATACGGGGTTCGCGTTCTGCAATAAATTCTAGTTCACCGTCTTTCGTTTTGGTGAGAGGTAAATATTTTAAGTGGCTACGAATAAATTCCCAGAGCCCTGATTCAGAACCGGCTGCTTTTTTAAAGCGTTCTTCTAAGCCGCCATTGGGTTTATAGGCGGAAATGATTAAATCTTGTTTTACTGCCGTTTTTGTGGTGACGGCTTTGAAAGAGCCTTGTTTTTTGTCCAAGGTGGAGACGTTAGCGATAATAAATCCTGCTTCTTGCAAAGTGGTTTGTAACGTATTCCAAATACGGGCTTGCGTGTTAGAAAATTCTATCGTCATCCATCGCCCTGGCTTGAGAATACGAAATGCTTCTCTAAAACAAGTCACCATTAGGGTACGATAATCGCTTAATTTTTTGCCTTGTGTTTTGTTGACAATAGCTTCTGGTTGATTATTTGTAAAAACTTGAAGCCAGGCTTCCCAGAGAAAATTGAGTTCTGAGTACATCAGGTTAGCACCAAAAGGGGGATCAAGAAAGAGGTAGTCTATACTGTTTGAAGGAATACTTGTCTCATTCAAACTTTGGGTGAATACCGGATTGTAATAGGGCAGAGAAAGGGCATTGATAAAATGTTGCTTTTTTTTCGCAAATAAGTTGCAAACGTTTGATTCTGCTGTCAGTGATGAGACGTATAATGTGCCTGGTAATATTCCATTGCCCCTTTTTCCCATGTTGTATCTGACAAGGCGTGAGCAAAGCGTTGAGACAATAGATTGGAATAAAAGTAAATGCGCTTTTGTTTCACAGTATTTTTTTAAACCACTGAGTATCCACAAATTTTTCTTCGTATAAAAATGATGTAAGTATTTGAATCCATGAGATTTTTTTGCTTGATTTGTATTATAACCTTCTGGTAGCTTTATCATTGGAAACCAATAGGGAATTTCTGCCAATTCTATTTTTTCCAGCAAGGCAAAATCAAATTCATCGGGGGTTTTTTGATAGCGATTTTTTCCCACCGAATAATTAATTAAGACAGGCATTTGTTTTGCTTGTTGTATCGTTTCACGGATGGCAGTATCAAATCGCATTATCCAAGCCCTTTCCAAGGTGCGTTTCGTCAATGTGGCATCACAGTGGGGGCAAGGAAATTGACTTTTGACTTTTTTTGCCGCTTTATCAATTGCCACATCCCAAAACACGATTTCTCCAGCACATTCAGGGCAAATAAAAATATCTGACCATACAGTATAGTTAATGCGTCCTAATGTCAACCAGGTCGAGCAATCCTTTTCACCACAAATAATCTGTTTGATGTCATCTGCATAGGCTTTAATGTTTTTAGTAGAAGAATGCACGGTTTGATACATCCAGCCATAATCCGCTTCAACTTTCTGCAAAATTCGCTCTGCTTCTTGTTCAAAGGCAATAACATCGACGGGCGTGTTGTAATTGTGAGCGATAAACGTTGCAGAAGGCGATAAATCATTTAAAATGGCGCGTCGCATTCCCAATTTTGAAAAGGGTTTCCAAACGTTTTCATCTCGCATTTCAATGGTCGCATCAGCTTGCACCCGATAGCTTAATTCTTCAACAGCCCGTTTATTGCCACATAATTGTGCGGCGATTCCTGTCATGCCCGTACCACAAAAGCCGTCAAATACCACATCTCCTGGTTCGGTGTAATGCAGGATATAGCGCATAATGGCTTTATGGGGGACTTTTGTGTGATAAGAATGGGCGTTGTAAATGGGATCATTTTTGCCTTCAGTGACATCGGCGGCGAAGGGTTCGCGGTGATAATCGTTATCTTCTCCTGTTGCCGCCCATTCTTCTAAAAAATCAGATAACCAAGGATTGGGGCAAGCGGTGTAATAGGGCGGTTCTGAGAGGGCTAAAATCGCTTCATCAGTCGCATCAGGAAAACCAGAAGTCTTTTTAAAATCAGTTTCTTTGAGTTTTTGACGGAGTAAATTTAAAAAATAGGTTCGACGGGCTTCGTCGTTTTCAAAGGTGAAACCTAAGCATGTAACTGGTTGAGTCATTTTAGAAGATTCGATGGTTTTAAGATTAACGCACTGAGTACAACGGATTTAAGAAAAAAACGGATTAAATATAATCAATTCATCGCATTAATGTTACACAATGTTTTTAAAAATCCGTTTTTCCGTTAATCCATTGTACTTATTATAGCCTACGAAAGATAAATTACCTTATCGTTTTTCAGGTAAATAATGAATTTCTCGTCTTGTTTGCATATAAGAATCCTAAATTAATTATCAATGTTATTACGAAAATTATATCTTTAATATTTTAGCATAAATGAGAAATCTTATGAGGGGTATGAAAATAACTCATTGATTTAATTGATAATATTATTTAATAGTTTAAATATCAAAAACTTAAAATAATAAGTTATAAACTTTGAATCAAATCAGAGAGATAAATTTTATTTAACCTAATTTTAGTAAGGTTTTAATAAAAAAAATGGGTATTTATTCAAATTGTTTCAATGACTTCCATGCAACTCATTGATAATGAATGAATTAAAAAAAATGAGAGAAAAATGAATTTTTCATTTATAGTGACACTCCTTTTCAGCATATAAATTGATTTTTATAAAATATTTAAAAACATAATTTAATTTGAATTAAAAATGAATTTTTTGAACTTTTTAACTGATGTTACGCAAAGCGATTCTATTCGAGTTTAGAAATCCGATTTCTTTCAAAGATTTCTTAAACATCCTGTGTTTCTTCGAGCT
>JAOZSV010000430.1 GCA_029939505.1 Thiotrichaceae bacterium
CCAAATCGCGAAACTGAATAAAAGTCTTCAAGCCAGATTAAAACCCAAAAGAAAAGCTTTAGCTAATAACCCGCGTCCGCACGGTGCCATAAAACTACAAGGCTAAGTCTTTTGCATTTGCTTGCACTAGAGCGGGTTAAATATACCGTTTCTTGCCAAGCATTAAAGTCATCCAAACTCATAATAACTGCCGGCTTATGATGCTCGTGTGTGACGACCAAAGGTTCATGATTATCATTGACTTTGTCTATCACGTTCAATAAATCTTGCGCGGCTTCATTTAATGTCATTGCTTGCATCGTTTACTCCTATAAAATTAAATTTGTTTCTAGTTCACAAACTCTGTTTGGAAACTCATTCAAGGACACTCTCTGTCAACGAGCGTTAATGACTTTTTTAACAAAAAACTGGCTTCGGTAATAATCGCTTCACAGGTGACAAGTGGCCCTTTGATACCAGTTAATTGCTGAAGACTCCAATAGTGATAATCATCACACTCACTGAGAAGGGCGATTAAAGGACCAGTATCAAGAATGGTGGGGATTGTTGTCATGAGCCAAAACCCTCAAAGTACGTTTTGTTAGTGGAAATATCTTCAGGGCCTTCTGCACAGCCAATGTAATCTTTCATTAAGTCATAACATGAAACGGGTTTGTCTTCAGTTTGATTAACGGCTTCTTTTTCTTGTCTAATCTGGTACAAAACAACGACGATGTCATTAATATTAGCCGTATCAGGCAATTGTGAAATCGCGGTGATTGCAGATTGTTTTAATGTTTCCATTATAAATACCTCTTCAATAGGTAATATGTTGATTTTTAAATGATTTTTATCTAAAAAGAAAGAATGAAACGGATTTTAGGATAATCAGGATTAATCTTAAAAATCATCCTGTCAATCATTCAATCCGTTAAATCCTGTTCAAAAACAATAGGATATAATATAACATGACTGTAACAGGCGATTGACTACGTTAACATTAGCTTCTGGTTTAAGCGGTTCTGAGAGGATGTTGGTATCTAGCAGCCAATAATATTGTGTCATATTTCACCATCGCGTTCTTTAGCGGTTTTTCTGTCGGCTGAGAAATCATCTGTGTTTAGGTCAGCCAATGCTAGGTTATCTTTGGAATCCAGAAAAGCTTGTAATGCATTTGTCGCTGGTGAATTAGCTGTGTATTGAACTTCATCCAGTGGCAGGATAATGACTTTTAGGCGGCGATATTGGAATGCTGCTGGTAAGTTTACTAATAAAAAATCAGATGGGTTATCGTAAATTCTTCGTAGTGTTTGCATCAGTATTTCTCCAAATGGTTAGCATAGCGTATTAAAAATATTTTGAACAAGATGGGGATTTTAGGATAATCAGGATTAATCTTAAAAATCATCCTGTGCATCCTATCAATCCGTGAAATCCTTTTCAAACCAAAGAGTTAATTCAATTGCGCCAAAGGTATCTTTGGGTAAGTTAGTGAATATCTGGCATAATCACGGGTATGACTTGATTTTTGTTTTTACGATAAATCCGAAAATCGCTATCCAACGTCAGCACAGCACTATTGGGGTAGAGTTCCGCCATTCTTACCAAACACGCATCGGCAAAAGACATGGGTACGTTAGCATATTTTTCCATTAATTGTTCAATGGATTTTTTTTCGTTCTCTAAGAGACAAGATATGGTTATTGAACCATTATTCATCCATTCAAATATTGCTTTGATATGCTTCAAATGGGCATAAGATAAAAAACAAGCTTCGGAAATAACAGCTTCACAAGTAATAAGTGGTGGCTTAACCTTTAATAACTGGTGGATAACCCAGTGGTGGTGTGTATCATGAGGATTAATAGCAGCCACCAAAGGGCCAGTATCCAGTATAACGGGTTGTTTCATAAACCATATCCTTTCATATAATCTTTATTAGTGGAAAGATCTTCAGGGCCTTCTGCACAGCCAATGTAATCTTTCATTAAATC
>JAOZSV010000077.1 GCA_029939505.1 Thiotrichaceae bacterium
TTTCTTCAAAAAAACTTTAGCCTAGATTCGATTTTTTTTCAAAGATTTCTTAAACATCTTGGAAACATAGTGCGTAACATCAGTTAAAATATTACTTTTAGGTGGGAATTCTGTTATGGGTGATTTATCACCTCAATCGCCTGCTATACTTACTTTTTGAGATTAAAATGATGGTTCGTACTCGATTTGCGCCCAGCCCGACGGGATATTTACATATTGGCGGTGTTCGCACAGCCTTATTTTCATGGTTATATGCTCGTCAGCATGGCGGGCAATTTATATTACGCATCGAAGATACCGATCGTGAGCGTTCTACTCAAGAGTCAGTCAATGCAATACTTGAAGGCATGACATGGCTTGGTTTACAGCCTGATGAGGGCCCTTTTTATCAAACAAAACGCTTTGATCGTTATCGTCAAGTGATTGAGCAATTATTGGCGGAAGGTAAAGCTTATTACTGTTATTGTTCCAAAGAGCGTTTAGAAAAAGTTCGCGCTGAATATAAGGCACGAAAACAAAAACCCCGTTATGATGGTCACTGTCGTCATTTGAGCAATCCCCCGCATGATGTCAAGCCGGTAATTCGCTTTAAAAATCCTGAAATGGGAGAGGTTGTGATCAGGGATTTAATTAAAGGGACTGTGATCTTTAATAATAATGAACTTGACGATCTGATTATTGCCCGCTCTGATGGAACGCCCACTTATAATTTTACAGTGGTGATAGACGATTGGGATATGAAAATTACCCATGTTATTCGTGGTGATGATCATTTAAATAATACGCCACGCCAAATCAATATTTTAGAAACTTTGGGTGCGACATTGCCACAATATGCCCATGTTCCGATGATTTTAGGCGATGATGGGCAACGTTTATCTAAGCGGCATGGTGCAGTCAGTGTGATGAATTATAAACAAGAAGGTTATCTGCCAGAAGCCTTGCTTAATTATTTAGTACGCTTAGGGTGGTCACACGGAGATCAGGAAATTTTTTCCAGACAAGAGATGATAGATTTATTTGATCTCA
The DNA here is from genome assembly GCA_029939505.1 of Thiotrichaceae bacterium. Classification (GTDB taxonomy): domain Bacteria; phylum Pseudomonadota; class Gammaproteobacteria; order Beggiatoales; family Beggiatoaceae; genus QNES01. The sequence goes on from JAOZSV010000077.1 coordinate 1,030, forward strand.
AAGCTGTTCATAGCTCCCCTGCCGCTTTTGATAGAGAAAAACTAGGCTGGTTAAATCAACACTATATTAAAACAGGCGATCCTGAAGAATTGGCAAAACATTTGCAATTTCAATGTGATCAGTTAGAAATAGAAACCACGCAAGCTCCACCTTTGGCTAAAATCGTCAAGGCACAAGCGGAACGTGCGAAAACTTTAAAAGAAATGGCACAAAATAGCCCATTTTTTTTCGGAAACAAGATTGAATTTAACGAAAAGGCCGTACGAAAACATCTCAAACCAGCCATTCGTGAACCTTTGACTGATTTATGTGAACGATTGGCGCATGTTGAATGGAATGCAGAGGCGATTCATGCCATTGTTCATGCCGTCGCTGAACAGTATGAACTCAAATTGGGTAAAATTGCACAACCGTTGCGGGTAGCAGTAACTGGTGGTACAGTCTCCCCGCCAATTGATGTGACTGTTTACTTAATCGGTAAAACACGTAGTATAGATCGTATTAAACACGCTTTGACATTAATGGAAGAGATGAATGGATAAAAAAGGAGAAAAAATGTCACTCACGCGAAAAGATGTGCATGTTGAAATGAGCCTCATTGACGGTTCAATCCTCAAAGGAACATTAGTTGTTGAACGGACCAATCGACTTTCAGATACCTTGAATAAACATGACAAGGACTTTATTGTATTATCGGATTATGATGATAATCACCATATTATTAATAAACGACAAATCGTTAAAGTGGTGGAAATTAAAAGTATTGATGCGAATTAAGGGTTCAGAAACGTGTTTTCTGAAATCCATTCGAGGCGAAAGTTTTTTAGTAACTACTCAGGGCAACCATAAAGGATTGCCCCTACAACAATATTCTTATGAAGAAAGACTGACGAAAATCTTCTGATGTAGGGGCAATCCCTTGTGGTTGCCCTGAGTAGTTACAAGTTTTTTAAAGAAAAAATCTAGTAGATATTTCCGTTGTTTGAAGCGGAAACATCGACTCTCGAATGCTTCAGCAAAGTCAATACCTGATTCATCTGGAATTTATTTCATGCACGTTACTACTACGCTTCCAATAAAGTGTTCGGAAAAATCAAATAAAAGCCCAAAGCTGAAAATTTTGATTCCCAAATAAAGTGAAAAAATCATTAAAATCAATGACTTCGTTTCAACATTCACAACTATTCAATATGTTTTTATTGACGATTCGGCTATTTATCACCCTATTTTTTTTGTTACTCTGTAATAGCCTATATGCTAATCCGACTGTACAAATTCAGATTAAAGGCGTAAAAGGCAAATTGCTTAAAAATGTGTCAGCCTATCTCAGTCTTGAGCAGCAAAAAGAACATCCACGTCTCTCAAAGGCTCGTATTCAACGTTTACATAAACAAGCGCCTGAAGAAATTAAACAGGCATTACAGCCCTTTGGTTATTATCGTATCACTATCACTGAACAAGCGTTGATCCCTCCTGATGAACAAGGGCATGACAAAGAGAAGGTGGTTTGGCAAGCAAAGTATGTGATTGATTTGGGGAAACCCTTAAAAATACAGAACGTTGAAGTGAATATTAAAGGCGACGCGGAACAGGATAGCATTTTTAAAAAGCAAATCGCTAATTTACCTCTAAAAATCGGTGATACGCTTAACCATGCGGATTACGAAAAAACGAAGCGCATATTACGCAATCTCGCTGAAGAGCGTGGCTATTTCAATGCCCAATTTACAAAAAATGAAATTCGTATTGATGAAAAAACTTATACAGCCCATATTTTATTGGATTTTGATTCAAAAAGACATTATAAATTTGGTCAAGTTACATTTAATCAAGACTTTTTTAATGAATCACTCTTACAACGGTTTTTAACTTTTAAAACCGGCGATTTTTATACAGGTAATCAATTACTGACTTTTAAAAATCTTTTAACGAATAGTGAGTATTTTGATAAAGTCGATGTAGAAGTCGCTCGTTCTTCACCAGGAGATGATTTACAACTGCCCGTTAACGTCATTTTAGAACCCCGTAAACAGGATAAATATTCTGCTGGCATTGGCTATGGAACAGATACAGGAGCGCGTGGCAGTCTTGAATGGAAACGACGGTATATCAATCGTGATGGACATCAAATTTCTGCTAAGACAGAATGGTCAAAAATACGTCGAAGTGTAACAACACGTTATTCTATTCCTATTGGTCAAACTGTCGATAATTATTTAGAATTGACTGCCGGTTACAAAGAGGAACATACAGATATCATTGATGAGAGTGAAATTTTTTTGGTCGGCATCAGTCTTCATCATTCACGTACCCTATTTGACTTTAAATTGAGCGAAATCATCGGTATAGAATATCGTGACGAAAAATATGCGATAGGCAGTGACACCGGTCATGCTAAATTGTTGATGCCCAACATTAATTGGTCTTATCTCAAAGCGGATAATCGTATTTATACCCTGCGTGGATATAAAATCGAATTTGGTGTACGAGGGGCATTGAATAATTTTGGTTCCAATGCTTCCTTTTTACAAAGCCGTTTAAATGCGAAATTCATTCGTCAATTGTTTAAAAATGGACGGATCATTGCGCGAGGTGAATTTGGTTATAGCACGATTGCTTTGTTAGAAGGTGAATTTAATGATTTACCCCCCTCAATTCGGTTTTTTTCCGGAGGAGATCGCAGTGTGCGGGGCTATGATTATCAAACGCTTGCGCCAAAAAATTTGGAAGGGCGAGTTATTGGCGGCAAAAACCTATTAGTGGGCAGTCTGGAATATGAACATAAAATTTTAGAGAAATGGAGTTTAGCGGTATTTTACGATGTCGGTGATGCCTTTAATGAGTTTACAGAAAAGCTAAAACACGGCGCTGGCGTTGGGGTACGTTGGCTTTCACCAGTCGGTTTGATTCGCTTTGATGTGGCAACTGCTTTAAGTGAAGAAGGCACTCCTTTAAGATTACATATTACAATTGGTCCCGATTTATAATTTTTAACGGTGTGGCAGGTTTCAAAAACTGGCCCGCATTCGGATTTATCAAATTTTGAACGAGATTTAACGGATAATTGATAACTAAACCATGACTAAACGAATTACTAAAACTGAACTCAATAAACTCGCAAAATCCTTGTATGATGAAGAGGTTTACTGTGAACATACGCGAACCGGTAAACGCGGTTGGTATCTGTATAAAGGCACAGAGCAAATCTTTCTCGGTGTTAATGCAACAGAAGCATTTAACGATTTACAATTTCGAGAAAACGATTTACCACTTCAAGAAAATGTGACAGAAATGCGACCCACCTTGATCGCTCCCATAGCGCAATTAACACCCATCAAAAAAGAGGACTCTGTCGCGAAAAAGCCTGTCAAAAAACCAAAGTCAACTACGACTAATACTTCCAAAGATGAAAAGGTGCTGAAGACGATATCGCCTGAAAAACTCTTGGAAATCTTCTTAGAAAAATTTCCTAAGGCTTTTTTCAGAGAAACTGAAAATATACACCCCCTTCAAAAATACATTCACAAAAAAATCCGTCAAGCACTCAATGGTGAATATACAAAAAATGAAATTGCGGCCGCATTGGCACTTTACACACAAACGACAGATTACTGCCAAAAAATGATAGAAGTGGGAGTACGCATCGATCTGGAAGGCAATCATTGCGAAGAAGTTTCTACGCTGCATATAGAAGATGCGATAGCCAGAATTTCTGGTGAAAAAGTGATGCGTTCTCTGAAGAGAAAGAAAAAGAAATCTCCAAAAGCGTTATTACCTTCCCCACAAGCTGAACAACTCATTGGGGGCTATATGGAATTAAAGCTCAAAATCAATGAGTTACCAAGTGATTCTAAAACTCTAAGAAATGGGTGGGAAGAATTTATTATTAAAGCCAACGATCAAAATGTGAAAATCGTTGTACGCCCCAGAACGTGGAAAAAATTGCAACAAGCCAATAGGGAATTTCCGTTATGGGTAGCCAATATTAAGGGAAAAATGGGACAGCAGATAAAAGGTGGCTTTGAATTATTAACACCCGGTATTCAAATTTTTGAGAAACAACCGAAACAAGCTAAAGAACCTTTAGAATAAAACACGGTTTACCCAAGCTCAATTTGAGTCACACGTATGACCAAAGTGGTTTATATCATCTTATACAGCCACAGATAAAGGAATGCGTGTGAAGAACATTGAGGACTCCAAAATGAGTATGCAGCCCCTCCCTATAAAAACCAATGTATGGCTGTAGCGAACCGGTTCACCATTCCGGTATAACCGTTGCACAGACAAACGTATGGAGAACATTGCTGAGTAATTACGAAGCATACCATCTGTTAGTTCTCATGTAGTTCCATATTTCCTAAAATATCTAATGCGAGCATATATATTGTTAAGTAATCATATTTTGAAATGTGAGGAGACTTCTTTGGCATCCAGTATCGTCCATGAGCCAGCCAATTCCTGTAATCTAAAGCTTTTCCTAGATTATCCAATCTTGTTTTATGTAGCGGGTATTCGCTTTTCCAAGTTCGAATAATATCATCTGTTAGTGATGCCTTATTTTTCTTTATCCGATATATTTTACGAAACGCTTTCGATAAATCATCTTTCTTCTTTTTTTGGCTTCTAACCAAGTAATCTATGCGAAATTTAGCTTCAATTGCTGCTAGAATTTCAAGTGAACACATTCTGTCGAGCGATTCCTTTCGTGACTTAAGCTCATTGCCAATCTCTTCCTTTGTATAACCGATGAACCTTGCAGGAATAATTCTGCCTACACTTGAAGGTTCAAAATAACAATTTAAAGCACTTTCGCTATCAACGTAATATTCCTCTATATCTTCAAGCGAACCATGTTCACCTGAAAAAGAGACTTTATTAGCCATTAATAATTTCCATCAGAGCATTGAAGAAACTTTCTTCATTAAAATCATCATAAGCTATTCGTCTTTGTTCTTTCAATACTATTTTCCACGTCCAATCAGGCTCTTTTCGCTCTTGATTTTCTTTCTTGGTTTTCCCTTTAATGGATATGGATACGTTTACTTTATTTCCATCTGCCAAGATAAACTGAACTCTGCCTCTCGCACCTTCCATATCAATGCGACCTTTAGTGCCGATCAATAAAGTTCCGATTGGTTCAAGCTTAACCTGTTGCCCGGCAAAACTAATATTCATTGCTTTGACAGTATAAGTTCCGATGTACTCTTCCGTTAAATTAATCTCATGATAATCGTATTTGAGTTTTTTTTGATCGACATAAGGTTTTAGCCATTGCCCAACTTCGTCATAAAACTGTTGAACAAAATTCAACCACTCTTGTTTTTTTTTATCCCAATCAATATCGGATTTGACGGTTTCATGCTTGTTGAGCATCTCTTCAAAATCTTTCTTGCTCATCATTTCCTCTTGTTATTTGGTATATTAGCACGAGTAAGTTGGAGTGAGCGTCAGTTTAAAAAAAACCAACATTATAGCGCTTTTGCCGCTTCAATCCATTCCCTTTGCGCGTCAGTAAAATCGCCCACCCAAATTTGTTCCTCTGGTGTTTTGCAAGCCTTATAAAGTGCCGTTCCGTAATCAATAAGTGCTTGATAATGGCTTTTTTTGTACGTGACTAGCACTTGAATCATGAGCTTCAACATAAAATCGACGGCTTTGGTTTCTAGCTGAGACAGATTGATCAGAACGCCATCTGAGAGAAGATTGACGCGCTCTGGATTTTCCTGCTTGAGAGCTTGTGTCGCATTTGTAATTGCATTTTCTTGCCCCGATAGAAAGTAGAAAAAAGGGGTCATAATCACAGAGAAACAGGGCAAGGCTTTACCAGGCGAGTTTTTAAATCTCATGTATTGGGTAATCATCTGTGAGGGATGCACTAATTCTTCTTCACTCATCGGTCTAATCGTGCGCTGATTTTCCGGGGTATGATTAGCTTGAATATCTAAATAGGTGTCATAATCAACTTTGCGCCCGTTTAATAAGCCGACTCTATTGTATCCCATGACGGGTGGGAATGATCGAATCCAATTGACATCAAGAAAGGCTTCAAAAGTAGTTGCCAGATGATCCTTTGCTTCAAAGCCACTGATTTTACACCAGGTAATCCCCTGAATTTTTGCGCCTGATTCTATAAAGGCATGATAGCGTTTTTCAAGGGCATTGCCCGATAACACGAGCGCGTCATAATCCTGAATCAGTACTGTTTTGGTGCGAACATGGTTCATGCACGTACCCCACGACAGCCACGAGTAGATATAAGGATCATTGACTTTAGCCGTCAATTCGGCTTGTTGGCGGTTGTAGTAGAAAAAAGTGATTTTTAACTGCGGAAATTGTTGGATAATATCCTCTTCAAATCCGTCAGGTAATGCTCCCTTCTCTGCATCAACAGTAATAATGACTTCTTTGAGGCTTTCCCATTGACTTTTATTGAGACAATAAAGATTTGCGCCCAAGACATAAGGCATTCTGGAACACATACCAATGATCGCTGTACATCCTGATTCAAGGGGAGGAAGAGGTTCCCAAGAAAATAGTTTGGATATTTTATATCTTTTGATATTTTTATGGATTTTAGCGATTAAAAACGGTAAATAGGTTTTATATTTTTCCATCTTCTATAATGTCTCTAGTGGGTAGAATGTGCAGGAGCAAGCCTAATTTTTTAAAAAATCCAATAGTTCCTGATGTGCGGTTTGGTACCCAAGTAATTCAAAATCATTTCGATATCTTTGATAAACCAGTTCCGCTAATTCCTGGGTATAAAACAATCTATAATCACGTTTGTTCCCTTTGGGGGTAGAAACATTTTCACGAACCACACTGGGTTCAAAACCACACTTTTCAGCCACTTTCAACCAATCTTGTTCTATATTCTCCACTTTTCCCACATAATCAACCAGTAACTTTCCACGTTGGTAAAGTATCGAATATTGAGATTTAAAATGTTTGTCAGCCAGAAAGTCGGGTATCTTTACAGTTTTTTTAACAAATTCTGCAAAAGTAATGTTTCTTGCTATTCGGAAAATATACCCCTCAAAATAATGGGGTTTACGTATTATCTTATCTGTATAACAGGAAACTAATCTGGCGTAAGGATTCCGAACAAAAGAAAATTTAAAATATCTCTCAGCGTTTTCGAGGGTTAAATATAGGTTGTTGCGAACAAAAGATGAACCATGTATAGCCTGATCTTCGTCAGTTTTTATGCCATAAGTTTTGCCGATGGTTATTTTAATTGACGTGTTTGCACTTTTTGGCACCACCAGAAAAGCACACTTTTTGTCATCAAGTACGAAAAATTCACGATGTTCTATTTCCCAATGTAAAAGTAGGTCTTTTAGATAAAGGACCTTTTTTCTTATCTTGTGTGGAAATAGAGAGTAGAACCGATCTCTCGTCTTGCCTGGAAAGATAGAATGTAGCTTAGATATAATCATAATTTGATAATATTTGCTTCCGTTTTAGTTTTAAGTCCATCGTGGCGGTAAAATTTTGGAACGATTACAGCGATGCTTGTATTTTACAGCGATTTCGTGAATTTCAGTGACAAGCCCTTCTTCTAAAAAGATTGGTTTAAGCCCCATAGATAAAAAGCATTCCTTGGCGACAAAAAATTCATTTTCTTTATCTTCTATGTCTTTCCGAGGATTATCAATATAGGAAATTTTCACGTCTTTCACTATTTTGGAGAGGGTTTCTGCCAGTTCTTTCAGCTGGTGTATTTGTGTAATTTGATTGAATATTTGGACTTTAGCCCCTTTGGGCGGCGGATTATTAATGGCTAATTCAATGCAGCGGGCTGTATCTTGAATATGAATAAAGGCACGTGTTTGTTCTCCGCTACCATATACTGTTAAGGGGTGCCCTGCTGCTGCCTGTATCACGAACCGATTCAGTACCGTACCGTAAACACCATCATAATCAAAGCGATTAATCAATCGCTCGTCTAATTTTGTCTCTTGAGTTTGTGTTCCCCAGACATTCCCTTGGTGTAAATCGGTAATTCTAATGCCATTATTCTTATTATAATAGTGAAAAAAGAGTTGATCTTGCGCTTTAGTCATGTGATAAATACTTTCCGTATCTGGCGGATAGAGTATTTCTTGATTGACTAGATTTCCAGAGCGAGATTCTACTTTAACATTTAGATATCCTTCTGGAATTTCCATTTCGGTGGTGTGATATCCATAAACGCCTATGGAACCTAAATGTACTAAGTAAATATCTAAGCCAGAGTCCGCAATCGCGCAGAGCACGTTATGTGTGGCATTGAGATTGTTGTCAACGGTATAACGCTTTGTTCGCTCAGATAGGGTTGAATAGGGCGCAGCACGTTGTTCCGCAAAGTGGACAATGACATCTGGTTGAAATTCTTTTATAAATGAGGAAAAGAGATAATATTCTTTAGCAATGTCAATGTTGATAAATTTAATCTCTTTACCAGTCAATTCTTTCCAAGCATTGAGACGTGTATGAGTTGAGGCTATGGGTGTTAGCGTTTCTATTTCAAGTTCAACATCTATTTTTCGCCGAGATAAATTATCGACAATAGCAATCTCATGCCCTGCATTGGAAAGATGCAGGGAGGTTGCCCATCCGCAAAAACCATCGCCACCTAGTACAACAATTTTCATTTTAAATTTTTTACCCTGTTAATTTTAGTTAATGAGCCTCTTGCAAAACTCGAAAAAGCGAGTTTAGATTTAGAAATCCGATTTTTTTTTAAAATCGGATTTCTAAGCTCGATTTGCTATGCTTTAACCATAGTAATTATTTCATTTTTAATAAAGAGTAAATTTTTATAAATCATTTTTAAATCAGATAGTTTTGTCGAATCAAAATTTTTTGATACAAAAAATTGATATTTATCTTGCCCTAATTTTTCTAAAATGACAAAATGCCAATTTCCACCAATGACATAAGCCCCTTTTATCAATTTCCACTCATTGAGTTCAACTCCAGTAATGAGTTCTGCTAAAAGTTGTGGCTTTGGATTTCCATATTCTTCACTTCTTTTAAATTCTTGAATAAAGAAATAAGGCTTTTTACTTCTGACTAATCCTGTGGATACGACAAAATCTGCGGTTCCACTCAATATAAATTTGTCTGTTTTATATGTTAAAGGTAGCTCATAAAAATCTCTAAATTCGTTTTCATAAGATTTAAATTCGACTCGACTTATTAGTGGTGCTAAAAAATTGATTTTTAAATCCTCTTCACTATAACTTTCAATCAATGGTTCATTGTCTTCAATTAGCTTTTTTAAAAAAGGCTCTATAGTGTTATCAATTTTTATATGACTTTCAAACCAATTATCAAATTTATCTTTCTCTTTAATATTGTTTTCAATATCAACTAAATTTATCAAATCAGCATCTCTAATTTTACTATATTGAAAAGTCGGTATTTGCTCCTCATCTTTCTTTTCAAGATGCCTTATTTTTTTCTTTAACCCTTCTATTTCTCTTAAAAGTTTTAATTCTATCTCTTCACTCATCTAAATTATCCTTTTAATTTCCGAATTGAGTACAACGGATTAACGGAATAAAACGGATTAAATATAATAAATTCATAGTGTTAATGTGATCGAGGCTAAAGTTTTTCTTCAAAAAACTTTAGCCTCGATCACAACGTTTTTTTTAAATCCGTTTTTTTCTAAAATCCGTTGTACTCATATTTCCGATATTTAGTTATAGGCATTCTCGTCTAAGTTGGAAGTATTGTCAAGTTAAAAAACTTGAAATTGAGTGATCTATTCTTCTCTATTTAAGAATAAACACGCTGTTCGACTTTTTTTTCAAAAATGAAATTTTAATGCTTTTTTTTGCGATAAGTCAACACATTATATACGTTATTCCAATATAAATCAATCAGTTATAAATTATAACTTGGAAAATGGCGTGACAATTTTTTCAATATAGGTTAAAATGACATAATTACTCAGCCCTGAAATTGATTTCAAGGCTGAATACAAATCAGCTTACTTTTGATTTACTATCGCTTATCAGGAAAATATTCTGACCAATAACTGATTAAATCAAAATCCTTCAATTTAAAGCTCAGACCAAATCTTAATTCTTTTTTGCCCCGCTCTTGGATGGTATCACGACTTTGCTCAATATTATAAATATGGGGTTGTTTGCTTAATGTTTCTATCAGTTTATTTGGACTAGGGCTATAACCTTCAAGTTTGATAACGCCCTCTTCCATTTTAAAGCTAACAATCCAACTATCTTTAGGAATCAGTGTGTCCAAAATTTCAAGGACAGCAATCACTTTTTGTTGAGGAAAATGTTTGATGGGACCAATTTTTTCTTCAATTTCTCCTACTTCAGCACGTAATTGACTGACATTGATTGTGCGACGTTTTAAATCAACTAATTGTTGTTTAAGCCGTTTTTCATAATCTATCGCAAAGTAAATGCCTCCCATAATACCTGCAACAAACAATACGATAAGGGCTGTTAGGCGTAGCCGCTTTTTTTTCCGCGCTTCTTGTGCCATACGTGACACCGCGCTGGGCGGGAAAAAGGCATAATCATACGCCGCTGGGGGTGGAACGGGCAATTCACCCCAATCATTCACACTCGTTTTATGCACTTCTTTGACATCGTGGCTGAAAGTTGACAGCTTTTCATCCCATTGTTGCTTAAATTCAGTGGTGTCGCAATCCAATTTAGAGGTTTGCAGCCAACGTCGAATAACATTGTTTGACCATTCCAGACAGGTGATGGTGTTCTCATCTTCGTCATACACCTGGTAATCTATTGCTCTGCGCGGTAAAAGGACTAAGGGGCGTGGTAGAATACATTTTAGAAAAAAACCTTCTTTATCAAAGGCTTGCCATAATTCTTCTGTCCGTTTGGCAGAAATCCAGAGGGCATAAGTTTGTTCATCATCGACAGGTGCTTGTACGGCAAGTAGTAATTGTTCTGTCATGCCCGGCAATAGTGTTGGCAATTGTAGATTGACCACATTTTTAAGATTTTGCTCGGTAATTGCCGCAGGAGGTAGCTTTAATTGAGTGGCAATAAATTCTGAACTGGGCAAAGCGAGTGCAATCTGTGATTGTTTAGTGGTTCGAGGTAATAAGCGTCGCGCAGCTGAAGCCAATTCGGTGGGGGTGAGTTTAAATAAGGATTCATCTGGTTGCGCGATGAGTTTTTGGTCTTTGGTATGTAATAACGTTGTACCATGTACAATCAAACAAATATCGCAAGAAATGTTTTTTTTCCGTCGTTTTTTGATTCGTTTAGACATTTTTAGTTATCAAGTTAGTGTTTAATGCGAATTAAGGGTTGAAATTTTTGAATTCAAAGCTTTGGAATTGGAGTTCAACGCTTTAGCTTTGAGCGTTAGACTCCTATTCTAAAGCAATTCCAAAGCTGAAGCGTTGGACTCCTATTCCAAAGCTAAATCTCCGAAAATTTAATTAATACTCAGATTCAACCCCATATCTGCAAGTTCCAAAGTTAAATGGGAGTTATAGTAAGGATCACCTTGCTTTAACCAGGCCATCCATTGTTCAGTAAAACGTTGCTGGTCAATTTCTGACCACATTTCTGGGGTTTGCCACTCTGTTGCCAGAAAGCGGGCAAACGGGGTATATACAATGCGCGTGCCAGAAGTCAAAGCCCGTAGTGAAAAGTCTAGTAGTGCGTATGGACCAATATAATCGACATTTAATCCCTCCAAGCGTTGCCATAGAGCGCGTTCAAGCACATAGCAAGCCGGATGTGGACTGCTAACATTTCGCACAATAGCTGTTACTGCCATATAGCAAGGCGCATTTTCTGGAAATCCGGCATAAAGTGCTAATGGTATGCCATTGGGACGTTGTACCAATCCGGCGTGTAATAAATGCCCTTGGTTGTCAAGCACTTTGCCCGTTACCATGCCGACAGCGGCAATCTGTAACCAAGACGTTAATTCTGTTAGCGCGTCTTTGTCTATTACCTGTACATTGGGTCCTAATATGACTAAATAATCGTAGTTCGTCTCTCGTTCAAAATGGTTATTAACTTGTACAGCATAATCTTGTAGCGTGCTTAAATGCAATACTTGATAAGTGCCAGGTGACGGATTGAGGCGTACCCGATAATGCCCTCGCCATAAACTTTTGTTTTCACTGACATGAGCTTCTAATCCCCGTTGTTTTAAAGTGTCTTGAAGTGCTTGTACACCTGTAGTATAAACATATTCTTTCACATTTTGTTCCATTGCCACTGATTGCTTATGTTGTCGCCAGTGGTATAAGACTTTAGAAATATGTTGCACTTTGGGTTCTTTTTCTGCACTCGCCCGCAAAATCAAATCATAATCTTGAGAGCCTTCTAAACCGATACGCACTCCGCCTAATTGTTCCAGTCGTTTTCGCTGATACACGACTAAATGAAATAAATAATTACCCGATAGCAGCGTTTCAGGTGACCAATCTGGCTTGAATAGGTGCATAAAGCGAAAACCACGCTCTGAGAGCGAATCACGATCTGAGTAAATAATCTCAGTGTCAGGATGGTTTCGTAGCGTCTCTGCTACATGATATAGGGCATCGGGTGCAAGGCGATCATCATGATCTAAAAAGACAATGTAGTCGCCGCAAGCCATCGCTAATGCTTGATTAGTCGCCTGACAAATCCCTTGATTACGAGGAAAGCGGCGGAAGCGCAAACGAGAATCTTCTAAGACTAATATTTGAAGACATTCCACTGTCTCAGGATTGTCACTACCATCATCGACCAAACACATTTCCCAGTCTGGATAGGCTTGGGTTTGTACAGAATAAATACATTCGCGTAAGTGATCGGGGTGAGTATTAAAAACAGGTGTCACAATACTCAAAAATGGACGATGTCGCCACGAAAGTGCTTTATCACGCAATTGCTGCCAATCGTGTAAAGTCAAAAAACTATGATGAAATAGCCAAGCTTGATATTCGATCCATTCACTGGAAGCCCAGCGTTTAAGTTCGACTTCAATCGGTTGACTTTTAGGATGAACTTTTGACTTTCTGGCTGACCATTTTTGCCAATATTTTATGATGTTTTTTAACATGCTATGTGCCGTTTTGCATTTTTTCCGTCCAACGTTTTAGCTTCGCAGCGTTTTTGGAGTTCAACGCTTCAGCTTTGGACGTTTTTTGGAGTTCAACGCTTTTTTCTTTATTTTTTTGATTCTATTAATGAAGTTTTGTTTATAAAATCAAAAACTTACGAAATACCATTAAAAATGGGGTGAAAATATTTTTCACTTTGTTTTGTATAGATAATTTTCAATTTTTAGTCTATATATAATAGATAAGGGAGTAGCAAATAAATAACAGACTCAAATATATTTAGAAATCCCGTTTTTTGAAAAATGATTATTTTTTTGCAATCCCTAATATACTAAGCGTACTTGAAAATCGTGAAAATCCAGTCAGTTTTTTGAAAAAAATTGGTTTCTTGCAAATTCCGTTTTCACAAAACTCAAAGACGAACCGTATATTTTTAAAATGACACTTAAATATTTTTTTAACGACTCAGGGCAACCACAGGGATTTGCCCGATGAATATTTTCGTCAGTCGGAATAAGAATATTGTAGGGCAATCCTTTATGGTTGCCCTGAGTACATATTTTTTTAAGTGAACAACTTTTCATCGTGTTTTGACCAAAGAGGAAAAACTCAAATGAAAATCTATAATCGTTTTCTGCCTTTTATCCTTTCGACTAAGGAATATCAACATCAGTCAAAGACTTAATCCGCAGAGTTGTTTCTTCAGATACCGCGCCCGCGCCAATCTCTAACTCTGCCCCTTGATGAGCGATTTTTTTAGCTTGCCCTGGAGGCACTTTTTCGCCTTTGGTATATGAATCCAACTCGGCTGGTATTGGATTTTTAGGATTAAAAGCTTTTGGCAACGAAGCAAAACCTAATATCAGGTTACCTGTATCAGACTCTCCTTGTTTAACCATCTGCACGCGATAAAATTTCTCTTTTCCACCCAGATTAGCTTTAACGACTGGTATAGAAATAATCCCGATTTTTTGGTCAAAACTCGCATATATTCCAGTCGGTGGATTAGTGAGAGGCGTTATTTTCAGTTCAAACAAAAACTGCTTCGCTTCTTGCACCCTTGCACTTTGGGTTCAAGCTATCCAGAACAATATTTGTGTTATGGCGATTGGGAAAAATACTCTTCTCAAGGGGAAACAGTAGAAAATACGGATCCCAATTATCATTTTCCTTTAGATGGAGAAGATGTTGTTGAACATACTTTAGTAATGTATCAATATGCCAAACCAGAGAATAGTAGTATTGGTCATTATTTAGGTATTGATTCTTCTTATGCAGATAGGGTCCACCAGATTGGTCAACCAATCTTGATACTTATTTGTATGGTGAGAAAAATCAACATGAAAAATGAAGTTTTTCTTGATACGTCTTATGCTGTTGCGTTATCTTCACTAAAACTCGACTATCAAGTTTTTTTATAAGTTATTGATTTAATAACTAATTTCATTTTAGCACTCAACAGGCACTCAAAACTAAATTCTCTTAAAAATCAATTATTTATAGAATTAAATGCTCAAAAATCAATTCTCGTCAAGCCAAATCACATCAAAAACTTGATAGTCGAGTAAAAGATAGTTGGCATTAAAAAGCGGTACATTTGGCTGAATAACTGACGCATTAACAGCAGATATCCATTTTCAACAAGCCGGTTTTCGGGCATTGTTGTGTGAAGACTGATTAAATGACACAAACCGTCAGTTCCTATAAAGGTAATGAGGTTGGAATCCAATTTTGAAGTCCAAAACCATGAGTACACCAGATTTGCTTCGTTCTCGGATTTCTTCTGTTATAAAAATATTTTTATTGCTGTCTATTTTCTTTGATGAAATTAATTCAGAGTGTGTATAATAATTAGCAGAAATGGTTAGTTATACATTTTAAGTGGTGTTAAATACATTTTTTAGGATGTCTATTTTTAGTTACGCCTCAGGACAAAATACATATTCAAGGAGACAATTTAGGTGACTGAGCTACGAAAACTCAATTTTGAGAAATTGATTTCAGTTGGTGTTCCTGATATCACAACATATACATACGATGAGTATAAAAAGCACGGATATGAACACACCCCCATAAATGGCTACTGCACTTCGTGTGAAGAAAAAGAATGCAATATTTCAAAAGATGATGATTCCTATAAGCTTACCAATATATCTCACGGCGCACATTCAAGTGACTTCTTCAGGGCTTTGAAAGTCATGCCCAATACATCAACTTGGCATCATGATCCTATTTTATTTGTATATGAGACACCAAGCCTTGATTATGGAATCTACAAAGACGTAACCCATAAAGGATACAAAAAGCGTCCTTCAAAAGATTGGTATTGGATATATAAAGATCAAGAAGATGTTGCCTATTCTGAGTGCTTTAGGGGAGGCGAGTATGGCAGATTTATTTTGAGTGCAATCCAAACGTTTAAACTTGCTAATGTCTATATGACGAACCTTGTTAAATGCGGACTAAACAACGAGAAAGGTAAGTTTAAAGGGTTATCTTCTTATAGAGATGAAACAAACAATAACAAATTGCTTTTCAGAGTTCTTGGAAAAAGAAATTTCAATACTAAAACCAAAAGTTATTTTTGCTATGGGTACTGATGTTTATAAGGAGGTTAAAAAGTTCGTTAAAAAAACATATTATGTTCAGCAATTACCACATCCAGCCGGTAGGTCTTTCCGTGCTGATCATTATAAACCTATATACTTTTGGGGATTAACAAGGGCACTTCACAAAGCTGGGATCATTAACACTGATGAAGGTTGTGAATTGGCAAGATTATATTTGGATAAATACGATGAAAGACAGTTTGTTGAATACGGCAAACTCAGTGGGGAATTTGAATACATGAACGAAATTAGTAGTACCGATATTGACTGCTACTGCAACTATCATAAAACTGATATACCCGGTAGAATACAAAGTATTTTAGAAAGAGTAGCGAATGATGTAGATTTTACTCAATATGGATTAATATCTGCCGAGCATAAGCCGGTTAAAAAAGACGGAAGAAGGGGATGGGAATTTCTTCATTTTAAAAAAAGAAATGACTATGAACAGTGGTTTTTTTATGGAATTTATTACGACACCAAGAATCACGGGATTCCTTTTAAAAAAGGAGTACATGAATTGGCTTTTTTCTTTGATATTAATGTTGAGAAATATCCTAAATGCAGAGAACAACTTTTTCAAAATTGCCCTTTTATAGATGCTTTAGGTAACTTGGAAGAACTTGGTTTTAAAGAAAACTTGACTAAAACTATAGGCGATAATAAGTCTAAAGGCAATAAGTGGCGGTTGTTATTTAAGCGTGTTCCTTTAACTGAATTGGGAAACTTTTCTTATCAAGATGTGAAAAAACGTTTTGAGGAAATCTTATCCCAACTTAGAAATGAAGAAGCTTTTTATCAGGAAATGATGGCACCTCCTGAATAAATTCCAACACGACTTACCACAAAACAGTGAATGTAAGATATGTCCAATGTACCATCCCTAGTCATAAACCACAAAGCGTATTAAATGGTATGTGGAACGTATCTTATGTTTGTAACTTATCGTGAGATATTAAAGGAGAAAATAATGCAGGGTTATTGTCCTTGGTGTTTTAAAAAAATCACACCTCGGTTGTTCGAAAAATCCTTTTTAACGCGAAATTTATATTTATGTCCAAGACTAGAATGTCGAAAAATGGTGACTGAGTGTAGAGCGTGTAACAATTTTGCAAGATGGGATATAGTTATTCAAAAAGATGAGAATGGAAAAGTTCTCAAAGATAAAACTGGAAAGGTCATAGAAATTGGTTATCATGACCAATTTTGTTTAGAGCATTGTCATGAAATGCCTAATTTCGAGACGATGGATATGAAAATTGATAAGCCTTCTGAATACAAGAAGGTTTATGAATATAATTCTCCTAATTTGGCTAAAACAGGTAAAATGGCACTATGTATGGGAGGTGGTGCTATTGTTTGTGGTCCCTTGTTTGCTATAGCAGGACCAGCAATTGGAGGTGCAATTGGAAGTGCTGTAGGTGGTTATTCAGGAGCGGCTGCGACTAGCTATGGTCTTGCCTTGCTTGGTGGTGGTTCTATCGCGGCGGGCGGTTTTGGAATGGCAGGCGGAATGGTTGTTGCTACTGCGTCTGGAATCGCTTTGGGGAGCGGGATTGGTGCATATATCGGAAATAGCTACTTGGCTGATATAGATGGTTTTGATATTAAGAAAATTAGATCAGGGTATCAACCTGCTATTATAACCGTTAACGGCTTATTCTCAGAAGAAGACAAGAACAATGAGAAAGGTTATCAGGATTGGGAAAAGCTATGAAAAATATTCAGGGCATGAATGGTATCATATCTACTGGGAATCAAAACGCCTTTATAATATTGGCTCACTAATAGTTACAGTAGGAGGAACTGCAACCCTTGGGGCTGCCGTCACATTGGCAGCCAAAAAAGCCACCAAAGAAGCAGCAAAAAAGCTAGGTCCCGCAGCCACCGCATTAACATTTATCCCGTTCTCTAAAAATCCTTGGCATGTAGCAATGGTAAAAGCAGAAAAAACGGGTGTCTTGCTTGCTGATATTTTAACGAGAACCAGTAAAAAGTATGTATTACTTGGTCATTCTTTGGGAGCAAGGGTAATATATAGCACACTTCGCCAACTGGAAAAAGGTCAAAATCAAATAATTGAGGACGTTCATTTATTGGGTGGTGCTGTAGATAGTGATAGTAATAACTGGAAAGTGGCCAAAAAATCTGTCAAAAACCAAATATGGAATTACTACAGCAATAAAGATAAGGTTCTAAGTATATTGTACAAACCAAGTACATTGTTCACTAGCACACCAATTGGTACAACAAGAATTGAAGATGTTGCAGGTATTCGTAATAAAGATGTAAGTAAAGAAGTTGGTGGGCATATGAAATATAAAAGAAACGCTCATTCATTTGTTGAAATGTAGGCTGTATGTTCCAAATCAGCTAGGTAGTGTTCATCCGGAAACACCTCCAAAGCGAAAGCGTTGAACTCCAAGATGCCCATTGTTTGGAGTCCAACATCAACTTTGGGATTTTAAAAGCCGTTTCCGGATGGACACTAGGTAGGGTGGGCAAACGTCTTTTTGTTTGCCCACCATTCACCTCAATGAAAATGAAACGGCATTTGTATTTTAACGTTTTGCCGTTGCACCAACCGTTGCCCAGCCTACATAACTTCGCTGCATCCACAATTTCGTTTTCTTTCTATTGACTTTGGGTTGTTTATTTAATTGTTTGAATCAGAATTTTCAGAATGGTTTTTTGAAGTGAATTGTATTCTGTTAATTCTAAAATTCTGGAAATTCTGATTCAAACAAGATAGTACAACGGATTAGCGGTATCAACGAATACAGGGCGAACATAAGTGTTCGCCCCTACGATGAATTAATTGTGAAATTAACTATTTGATTTAACCAGAGGATTATGATTATGAATACCGGAATCGGTTATTGGGCAACCGAATAAATGGCCTACTCACTCTACTAATTTGTCTGATCCTTTTTGGCACCCGAGAACGCCTGAAGAAATTGCGGCGGCTCAAGGTGTGAAGCCCGTTGAAGATTTTAATGCACTTTTGGGTGGTTGGCCAGAAGACGAATTAACTCGTAAGCCGTATAACTCGTAAGCCGCATATGTCTGATTAATAAATTGTAATTCGTAGGGTGCATAAGCGATAGCGTCATGCACCTTAACAGACGCAATTTAACCCACGTTTTTTTTAAATGGGTCAATTTGGTGTATGACGCTTCGCTTATACACCCTACAGCGAAACCCACCATTTCGTTCTCTTTCTATTGACTTTGGGTTGTTTATTTAATGGTCTGAATCAGAATTATCAGAATTTAAGAATTTTCAGAATGGGTTCTTGAAGTTAATTGGCTTTGTTCTTTTATTCTGGAAATTCTGATTCAGACAAAATAGTGTGTTAGTACAACGGATTAGCGGTATCAACGGATTATTTTCTTGAGTTGATTGAGTAATCCGTTTATACCATCAATCCGCTGTACTTAGATTGATTTAGTACAACGAATTAGCGAAATAAACGAATATAACACTCAGCCAGGGCGAACACTGATGTTCGCCCCGACATGAATTGCGATTGTAGGGGCAGACCTGCGTGTCTGCCCTTCTTTTAAAATTCGATTATTTCGTAAATGATCTCGCACAGCGAAGTGACTGCGTTTCGTTGTACTCGGTTTTTAGGTGTTTTGAGAATTTTTACCTGCTCAATGGAAAGTGCCACAGCTCAATCCGTTGATTCCTCTGAAATTTTTTTAACTAAACTGGAATTGAACTGATGGATATTCAAGAAATTACTCAGAACATGAGTGAAACGATAGAAAAAATGACGCAACAAGAAAAATTTGACCTGCTTCTATCCGCAAAAATCATCGATAAAGACGGTTATTATCACCCTCAATTTTTTTCTGATTCAACGGTTAAAGGCGATAAACAAGCAAAAACTGCATTTAGAAAGCAATAATTATGATGTATCGCAATCAACAAGTTTACGGTTTTCATGGGATTGATAAAGAGATTGGTTTACGGATTCTAAACCAAGAACAGGAATTTAAACCGAGTGATAACCAATATGATTGGTTAGGTGAGGGTATTTATTTTTGGGAAAATAATCTCGCCAGAGCTTGGCAATATGCTGAAACCGCAAAAACCAGAAAAAATAGCTCAATTAAAACGCCTTATGTTTTAGGCGCAATTTTAGAACTTGGTCATTGTTTAGAGCTTTTAAATCAAGAGTACTTAGATTTTCTGGCAAAATCGTATGAGTTATTGAAAGAACAGTTATTAGAAGAAAAACAGTTGCCGAAAAATACCGGCTTCAATGCAAATGACTTTGATTTCAAGAAACGAGAATTAGATTGTGCGGTGATTCGTATGGCGCATAGCTATATGAAGAAGTCTTGCGGCATTCATTTTGATTCAGTTAGGGCCGCTTTTTGGGAAGGAGAAGAACTTTATGAAGGCGCGGGTTTTAGAAAACAGAATCATATCCAAATTGCTATATTGAATCCGAATTGCATAAAAGGGGTTTTCTTACCAAGAGACAAAGTTTCATATCCCTAAGAATTGACATCGTGACGTGAGCGAGCGTAGCCAGGTAGGGTGGGAGCGCCAAGCGAAGCTTGGCATGTCTTGCGGGGTGTAAGTTCCCG
>JAOZSV010000431.1 GCA_029939505.1 Thiotrichaceae bacterium
ACTTACCATTCGCTCAATAAAAACTCTAAAAAAATGATTTTTAGGATTTGACTGAAATTAAGTTATACCATTCAAAAAAAAAATGCTAACATTGTTCTTTTTTTAATTTTAAAAAGAGGACAAAAAAATGATTGGTCAGTTGACTGAAGAAACACAGGAGATTCTGGGAAAAAGTGAACTGGTTATTATAACTGAACGTGTCGATGATGTTGCCCTATTGATAGGTATAATGAAAAAGATGGGTTTGCAAGAAATACTAGATAACCATATCCCCAAACATTGGAAACAAAGGAGTTTAAGTTGGGGATGGACAGCGGTTATATGGTTAGCCTATATTATGAGCGAAGGTGATCATCGAAAAGTCTCAGTGAGAAAATATATTGAAGGAATGCAAAACACGTTGAGTCAGGTGACAGGGCAACAAATAGAGCCCCTAGATTTTACTGATGACCGTTTAGGTTGTTTGTTGAAATACCTTAGCAAACCGAAATACTGGCCAAAAATAGAAAATGAGCTGAATGAGAAAACGATAAAAATTTATTCTTCGAGGTTTGAGTTTTCAAAAAAACTCAAACCTCGAACCCAGTTGACACCATACGGTGTGATGCCACGATGGTTTCTGGAAATCATCAAGTGAAATCTGGGGGGCTAATACAATTTGGACATAACAAAGACAACTCAAATCTGCCACAATTCAAATTAATGGTCGGAGCATTAGATCCGTTAGGTATGCCTCTAGCAACTGACGTCGTTTCTGGCGAGCAAGCAGATGACCGTTTGTATCTGCCTGTCATCAAGCGTATTGATGAGAGTTTAAACCAATCTGATTTGCTCTACGAAGGTGATTGTAAAATGAGTGCTTTTGATATTCGTTTACACATTGTTGGACAAAAGAATCATTATCTTTCGCCTTTACCATTGACCGGACAAACGGCAAAAGAGATGGAGAGTTGGATCGATGAAGCTGTTCAAAAAGAGTTAGATTATCAACTGGAATTGATATTCAGAAACAATGAGAAAGATGAAAAAGTGTTAGTCGCCGGTGGTTATGAGTTTGAACGAGAACAGTGTGGTTCTTTGGACGGGAAAGAAATTAAATGGATTGAACGAGTATTGATCATCAAATCACCGGTACATGCTGAACAGCAAATAAAAGGGTTGGAAAAACGTCTCACCAAAGCGATGGAAAAAATTCGGGTACTTACCCCAGAAAAAGGTCGAGGTAAACGACAGATCACTGACGAAAAACAACTATTGGAGGCGATAGAAAAGAGATTAAAAGAACAGCGGGTAATGGGATTGCTTACCGTAGAGTATGAGAAACAAACTGAACGTGAAATTCGCTATGTAGGCAAAGGTCGAGGTTCCAAAAACCGCAAACAACAAGTGATAAAAAAAGTACGCTATTCAATTTTAAACGTGAACCGAAAAGAAGAAGAAATAGCTAATGCTAAAGAACGTTTTGGTTGGAAAGCGTTTGTGACAAATGCGGCCAAAGCACGTTTATCCTTATCAGAAGCGGTTCTGAGTTACCGTCATGAGTACCGTGTTGAACGGATATTCAATCGTTTAAAAAATCGTTTGAATATTGCTCCGGTCTTTGTGAAGCGCAATGAGCAAATAACGGGTTTAACACATTTATTAATTTTGGGGGTCAGAGTTTTGACCCTATTGGAGTTTGTAGTACGTCGTTCGTTAGAGGAAGATAAAGCGACACTGACTGGACTACATCTCGAAAACCCCAAAAAAGCTAATGAGAGGCCGACAGCAGAGCGTCTGTTAAAGGCTTTTTCAAATATTTCCCTGACGATTATCAAAAATCGTCAGGGAGAAATTAAGCGACATCTTACTCCATTATCAGATTTGCAAATGGAAATCTTGAATAGATTGGAACTTGATATTTTTCTTTACCTTAATTTGGAAATGACTACATAGTCAAAATTTATTAAGCGAATGGTAAGT
>JAOZSV010000260.1 GCA_029939505.1 Thiotrichaceae bacterium
GGCAATCCTTTATGGTTGCCTTTTTTTGTATTTCACCAAAACGAAAAACGCTATACGTTATGCATTCCAGGTTCAAGTTTTTTTTACCAAAAAAACTTGAACCTGGAATTGATTTCGTTATCTTGTGTAATAACCAAAGCGAAGCAGAACGTGCATTATATCTGGTCAGAGAATGGGTAAGCGATAATGGCTTAACCTTACACCCTGATAAAACCCATCTGGGCAACTGTTTGGAGCAAGCTCAAGGATTTGAATTTCTTGGCTATCACTTTGAAGCAGGAAAACGCTGGGTTCGCTCGAAAAACCGTCAGGCATTACGCGATAAAATCCGCGACAAAACCAAACGTAATCGAAGTGGTAGTTTGGAAGAAATAATAAAATACCTCAATCCGATGTGAAAGGGTTGGTTTAATTACTTCAAACATGCCTATCGCACTGAGTTCAAAACGATAGATGATTCGTCGTCGACTACGTGCATTATTATTGCGTCGTAACAAACGTAAAGGTTGGGGCAGAAGTATACAAGCACATAAGCGTTGGCGAAATGCCTACTTTGCAAAGATTGGACTTTTCACTATGCATGAAGCCCAATTGAGTTTATGCCAATCCCGATGAGGAAACGAATGACTGGAGAGCCGTGTGCAGGAAAACCGCACGCACGGTTCGGAGGGAGGGGATGTCACTCTTCCCTACCCCTATAGAACAAAGTCATATTTCCTGCTTGAAGCGTGTCGCAGGTGATGAACGTTGCACTTGGAAGGGATTATCCCATTTTAAAGCTGACGTCTGGTCAGGGGTGGTTGCTTACAATTTGGCATTATGTGCACATTTGAATTTGGAATCTGGTTAGCCATAAAAGTTATTAATTTCAATTAGTTTTAAAAAAATAGCGGGTCCCCGAGAGTTTTCAGTAAATTTTTGTAAAATGGACAAGCAGGTTAAATTATTTAAAATAGGAAGTCTAAAATCCCCGATTATAAATTTCTTATTCATATAAACTGAGAAAATTTTGGAAAAATTTTTTTAATTTTTTTGAGTTTCCGGCTAGATAGTGCTATGATGACTCATTGAAAAAAATCCTAATCAATTGATTTATAAAAGCGGTGCTGGTATAACTATTGATAGCAATGTTAGCCTGGAATATCATGAAATGTTGGAAAAAGTTTATATTCCATGCCATTGAACCCCACGATAAACCTATCAGGTATTCGATACCTGACAGGTTTTGAAAAAATCTGTAGAAATGAAAAAACTTGGTTTCTAATCTCAAAAGTGAATATATCATGAATATCAATAATTTATTGATCGGTTCTAGCGTTTCAAAACGATTTTTCATAATCTGTCTCAATCTATTGTTTGCTTACACGGGAGCATTTGCCGCGCAACAGCAGCCTCGTGAATATCAGCTTAAAGCAGTATTTCTCAACGGTTTCACTAAATTTATCGTTTGGCCAGAGCATGCTTTTGCCAAATCTGACACACCACTGCGTATTTGCGTATTGGGCGAACATCCTTTTGGTAAGGCACTGGATATAGCAGTCGCTAATACCAATCGAAGAAAGCGCAAGGGGCGACAGATAGAAGTACGCTATATTAATATGATTGAGCAAATCCCCGGTTGCCATACTTTATATGTGAGTAAATCAGAGCGATATCAGCAAGCAGTTATACTAGATTATGTGGTGCGTTATCCAGTGTTGACGGTGAGTGATATAGATCACTTTGTGATTAACGGTGGAATGATACAGTTTTATGTTCGACATAATAAAGTCCGATTTTTGATTGATCCTCAAACCATACGCGATGTGGGTTTGGAGCCAGATGGTAATTTATTGAGAATCGCTGACGTTGTTTCTTCAAACAATAGGTAAAACATTATGTTATTAAAACCCATTTTTGGATGCCATTGCTTATTACTGGGTATTGTATGCTTGATAGCATTGCCCGTTCAGGCGGATGAAAAAGCCATGATTGAATATTTGCAAAGCCTAAATTTGGGGCAACTGAGTGAGGTGGAAGTCGCCTTAGATGATGTATTTGACGTGTTTGATGGGCTGATAAAAAGGCGTAAGCTCACTGTTGCTACCGGTGCTGAACAATCGACTGAACGGGCACCAGCAGTGACAACGGTTATCACCGCGCAGGATATTGAGGCAATAGGTGCCACTGATTTGGATGAAGTGCTAGAAACCGTGCCGGGTTTACATGTGTCAAGAGATACTGTTCTTAATAATCCCATTTACGTTATTCGCGGCATATATTCTTCGACTAATCCCGAAGTGCTGGTATTAATCAATGGTATTTCCATTAAAAAATTATTTTTTGGAAATCGAGGTAGGGTATGGGGCGGTATGCCGGTGAATGCGATTGCTCGGATTGAAATTATCCGAGGTCCTGGCTCTGCGGTGTTTGGGGCAGATGCTTTTAGTGGTGTGATTAATATCATTACCAAAGGTGTGGAGGATATTAAAGGCACTGAAATCGGTATGCGAGTGGGTGCTTTTAATACTCAAGATGCTTGGTTATTGCATGGTAGTCAGCAAAGTGGTTTTGATATAGCAGCAATGTTAGAATATCACAACACCGATGGACATCAAGAAATCATTGATGCTGATACTCAAACTCATTTTGACAAAAAACATGGCACAAATGTATCTAATGCACCGGGACCAATTAACCTATCACGACGTAATCTTGATGCTCGGCTGGATATTTCACGGGGAAATTGGCAATTACGCACGGGTTATCAAGGGCGACGTAATGTGGGTACTGGCGTTGGAATGACGCAAGTTTTAGATCCGACGGGCAATTACGAGGCGGATCGCATCAATGCTGACTTAACTTATCACAACCCGACTTTCACTAAATATTGGGATGTGACGACTCAAGCTAGTTATTATGATACCACTCTCACAGGTTATCAAACATTATACCCTTCAGGTTTTAAACAGGCTTATCCAGATGGACGTGTTGGTTTTCCTAATATTTATGAAAGACATACTCGTTTTGCGGTTTCTGGATTTTATTCTGGTTTTAGCAACCATTTGGTGCGTATAGGTGCAGGTTATGACTATGGTGAACTCTACAAATTTGCACAACGGGTAAATTTTGGCAAAGATCCTGCGACTGGGAAACCATTGCCTCCTAATAATACTCGCTTTGTTGAGGTAGCTGATACACCTTATGCTAATGTGAGAGAAATAGATCGCAAGAATGAATATGTGTTCTTACAAGATACTTGGACTTTAAATACAGATTGGGAATTAACCGCCGGTGTGCGTTATGACCATTATTCTGATTTTGGTACAACGATTAATCCACGTTTGGCTCTCGTATGGCAAACTCGTCCCAATTTAACCAGCAAACTTTTATATGGTCGTGCTTTTCGAGCCCCCTCATTTTCAGAACTCTATTTAAACAGCCCGATAATGAAAGGTAATCCCAATATGCAACCGGAGATCATTCAGACTTGGGAATTGGCTTTTGACTATCGTGCGACTGAACATTTGAATCTCGCTTTGAACCTTTTCACCTATAAGATAGATGATGTTATCCGTTCCCAAGTTGAATCTCAGCTAGGTACTGTTGTAAAAAACTTCACGGTGCATAATGCTGATAGTCAGGTTGGGCGTGGACTAGAAATAGAAGCACGTTGGAAATTAATTAAAAATTTCAGTGTGTTAGGCAATTACGCCTTCCAAAATTCTATCGACAAAAAATACAACCATGATGTAGGCAATGCACCTCAACATCAGATTTATCTCCGATCCGATTGGATGCCTATCCCTAATTGGTATCTTGATACACAAATAAATTGGGTGGCAGGGCGCAAACGCCCTTATGGTGATCCAAGGGCAGAATTAGATGATTATACAATGGTAGATTTAACCATGCGCTATAAAAAGCTCAAAGGCCATTGGAATTTTGCCTTGAACATACGCAATTTATTTGACGTGAAAGCTTTTGAACCCAGCCCTGGTCCAAATAGTGGTGGTTTTATTAGTATTCCTAATGATTTACCTTTAGCAGGGCGGCACTTTTTTGCAGAGATGCGGTATCATTTTTAATTAGAAATCCGATTTTTTTTAAAAATCGGATTTCTTATACTCAAAATAGTATTTTTAAGGGCAATTAGAAATCCGATTTTTAAAAAAAATCGGATTTCTTGAACAGGTGAAAAATGTTAAAATACTTTATGTTATTAAAACCCATTTTTGGATGCCATTGCTTATTACTGGGTATTGTATGCTTGATAGCATTGCCCGTTCAGGCGGATGAAAAAGCCATGATTGAATATTTGCAAAGCCTAAATTTGGGGCAACTGAGTGAGGTGGAAGTCGCCTTAGATGATGTATTTGACGTGTTTGATGGGCTGATAAAAAGGCGTAAGCTCACTGTTGCTACCGGTGCTGAACAATCGACTGAACGGGCACCAGCAGTGACAACGGTTATCACCGCGCAGGATATTGAGGCAATAGGTGCCACTGATTTGGATGAAGTGCTAGAAACCGTGCCGGGTTTACATGTGTCAAGAGATACTGTTCTTAATAATCCCATTTACGTTATTCGCGGCATATATTCTTCGACTAATCCCGAAGTGCTGGTATTAATCAATGGTATTTCCATTAAAAAATTATTTTTTGGAAATCGAGGTAGGGTATGGGGCGGTATGCCGGTGAATGCGATTGCTCGGATTGAAATTATCCGAGGTCCTGGCTCTGCGGTGTTTGGGGCAGATGCTTTTAGTGGTGTGATTAATATCATTACCAAAGGTGTGGAGGATATTAAAGGCACTGAAATCGGTATGCGAGTGGGTGCTTTTAATACTCAAGATGCTTGGTTATTGCATGGTAGTCAGCAAAGTGGTTTTGATATAGCAGCAATGTTAGAATATCACAACACCGATGGACATCAAGAAATCATTGATGCTGATACTCAAACTCATTTTGACAAAAAACATGGCACAAATGTATCTAATGCACCGGGACCAATTAACCTATCACGACGTAATCTTGATGCTCGGCTGGATATTTCACGGGGAAATTGGCAATTACGCACGGGTTATCAAGGGCGACGTAATGTGGGTACTGGCGTTGGAATGACGCAAGTTTTAGATCCTGTAGGCTATTATGAAACGGACCGCATCAATGCTGATTTAACTTATCATAACCCGACTTTCACTAAATATTGGGATGTGACGACTCAAGCTAGTTATTTTCATAGCATGCTTGTTATCCCTAATTCGATTTTATACCCCCCCGGTTTTAACCATGCTTACCCAGAAGGACGTGTTTTGATGGGTGGTGGCTCTGAGGAACATGCTCGTTTTAAGGCTTCTGGATTTTATTCAGGTTTGACTAATCATTTGGTGCGTGTAGGTGTTGGTTATAGTTATGCTGATCTCTATAAGTTTCTGCAGACCACAAATTTTGGGATAGATCCTGCCACTGGGAAACCATTATCCCCTAATAATACTCGCTTGGTTGAATTAACTGATACACCTTATGTTGGTATGAGAGAAACCGCTCGCGAGAATGAATATGCGTTCTTACAAGATACTTGGACTTTAAATACAGATTGGGTATTAACAGCCGGTGTACGTTATGATCATTATTCTGATTTTGGGACAACGATTAATCCACGTTTGGCTCTTGTCTGGCAAACTCGTCCTAATTTAACCAGTAAACTGCTATATGGTCGTGCTTTTCGTGCGCCATCATTTGTTAATCTTTATGTTAAGGGTCCGGTATTAAGAGGCAATCCCAATTTGCAACCGGAAAATATTCAGACTTGGGAATTAGCTTTTGATTATCGTGCTACCAAAAATCTAAATCTCGCTTTGAATCTTTTCACTTACAAGATGGATGATGTTATCCGTGCGGCTCTTGATTCTCAGGTAAGTGCTACTGTCCAAAAAATTACCTCATCTAATGTTGAAAGTCAAGTTGGGCGAGGGCTAGAAATGGAGGCTCGTTGGAAATTAATTAAAAATTTCAGTGTGTTAGGCAATTACGCCTTCCAAAATTCTATCGACAAAAAATACAACCATGATGTAGGCAATGCACCTCAACATCAGATTTATCTCCGATCCGATTGGATGCCTATCCCTAATTGGTATCTTGATACACAAATAAATTGGGTGGCAGGGCGCAAACGCCCTTATGGTGATCCAAGGGCAGAATTAGATGATTATACAATGGTAGATTTAACCATGCGCTATAAAAAGCTCAAAGGCCATTGGAATTTTGCCTTGAACATACGCAATTTATTTGACGTGAAAGCTTTTGAACCCAGCCCTGGTCCAAATAGTGGTGGTTTTATTAGTATTCCTAATGATTTACCTTTAGCAGGGCGGCACTTTTTTGCCGAGATGCGGTATCATTTTTAATTAGAAATCCGATTTTTTAAAAAAATCGGATTTCTTATACTCAAAATAGTATTTTTAAGGGCAATTAGAAATC
>JAOZSV010000261.1 GCA_029939505.1 Thiotrichaceae bacterium
GGTTCAAGTTTTTTTACAGAAAAAACTTGAACCTCGAATCGAATCCTTCAGATTTTGATTATGTCGTTTAAAATCAATTCGAGGTTTGAGTTTTTTTGAAAAAAAAACTCAAACCTCGAATGGACTCCAAGGCTTAACTTAATGGCATTGACGCTGGCGCGTGGGAACAAGAAAAAAAGACATTGTGCAACGGCTTACCTGGCTTTTGAACATAGGTCGTTTAGAAATAGTGGTGGTGTTGATGCCAGCGGCTGACAGATGGGCAGCAGTCATAAATTGATGATATAATGAAAAACTTATCAATAACGCCTATATAGCAAAAAAATCACCTACAACAACTTAACTTAAAAAATATGTGGCATAAATTTTTACCTTTTTTAGTATGGTGGCCCCTCGTTGGGCGTGACAGTATTAAGGCTGATCTATTGGCCGGTTTAACCGGTGCAGTTATTGTCCTACCTCAAGGCGTGGCTTTTGCCATGATTGCTGGCCTACCGCCAGAATACGGACTCTATACGGCGATGGTGACACCCATTATAGCAGCCATCTTTGGCTCATCGCTCCATCTCATTTCCGGGCCAACGACGGCTATTTCTATTGTAGTCTTTTCGGCTATCAGTCATCACGCTGAACCGGGCACTGCAGAATTTCTCAGTCTCACTTTAACACTGACCTTTTTAGCCGGTGTCTATCAACTCGCCTTTGGTTTGGCGCGTTTGGGCACTTTAGTCAACTTTGTGTCTCACTCCGTTGTGGTGGCTTTCACCGCCGGGGCGGCCATTCTCATTATGACTAGCCAATTAAAACATATACTGGGAGTCTATGTTCCTAAAGGTGAATCTTTTTTACATACCTGGGTAGATGTTTTTAATGAGATAGGCCATATTAATTATTATATCTTGACGGTGGCATTATCCACCCTGATATCCGCCCTGCTATTCAAACGTTTTTTGCCCCGCCTACCTTACATGTTGCTGGCGATGATTTTTGGGAGTTTAGTTAGCCTGTTGCTCGGTGCTGAAGCGCATGGTATCCATTTAGTCGGGGAAATGCCAGCCCATTTACCCCCTTTATCAATGCCAGATTTTTCTGTAGATACGATACGTCAATTAGCCCCAGAAGCTTTTGCAGTGGCACTATTGGGTTTGATTGAAGCCGTCTCCATTGCCCGTTCGGTCGCTACCAAATCTCATCAACATATTCATGGCAATCAAGAATTTATTGGTCAAGGCTTATCCAATATTGTCGGCAGTTTCTTTTCTAGTTATGCCGGTTCTGGCTCATTTACCCGTTCTGGCATTAATTATCAAGCTGGGGCTAAAACACCTTTATCAGCCATTTTTGCAGCGGTATTCCTAGCCTTGACGGTATTACTCATTGCCCCATTAACCGCTTACTTACCTATTGCCGCTATGGGGGGCATTATCCTGTTAGTCGCTTATAACTTAATTGACTTCCATCATATTAAAGGAATTATTAAAGCCAGTTATTCAGAAACCAGCGTGTTACTCGTGACTTTTTTGGCCACCTTATTTTTAGAATTGGAATTTGCCATTTATGCCGGCATTTTATTATCTCTTGTATTTTATTTAAATCGAACTGCACGTCCTAAGATTGTCACCTTAGCCCCTGATCCAGAAGAAAGACGGCGCCACTTGACTAATCTGGAGCGTAAAGCACTGCCAGAATGCCCACAATTAAAAGTCATTCGTATTGATGGCTCCCTATTCTTTGGTGCAGTGAATTATACCTCAACCACATTACACCGAATGAAGGAAAAAGAGGCGACATTAAGTCATTTATTAATCGTGGCTAAACCAATCAATTTTATTGACGTTGCCGGGGCAGAAATGTTAGTCCAAAAAGCGAAATATTGGAAAGCGCAAGGCGGTGGCTTGTATTTGTGTGGAATCAAAATGGAAGCCGAGAAATTTCTGCGGCGTGGCGGTTACTTGGATGAGATTGGTGAACAGAACCTCTTTCCCTCAAAGAAAGAGGCGATAGCTGAGATTTTCAAACATTTAGATCATCAATTCTGCCAGACTTGTGAACGGCGTATTTTTCGGGAATGTAAGGCGTTTTCTGATGAAACGAGGGTATTATTTTAATGATGATACCCTATTTCGTGAAAATATCGCAATTAGCCAAGTAGGTGGGCAATATGTTTTCTGGTTCCCTTCGAGGCTAACGTTTTTTTAAAGAAAAAACGGTAAGCCTCGAACTCTGTTTGGGAACCCATTCATGGACGCATAGCGTTCCAGCACACTACAACTACGCGGAGCGTAGTGGAATGGAATGCATTCCCAAACAGAGTTTGGGAACGAGAGAATTGATCAATTTAAAGGTAAGTTATGGGGTTATTATCGTTATCGCATTGGAGATTATAGAGTGGTTTATCTGATTGATGAGCAAACTAATCAAGTTCTTGTAGATACGATAGCACATCGTGGTAAGGTATATGATTGACTCATCATTCAAAAATCCAACCGTTCCTGTTGGTTTAGAAGCGATGGGAATGAATCAACAGCAATTAGCCGAAGGCATAAATGTTTCTGTGAACAGGTTTAGTTTTGTGTTTGATTAAATTTTCATTCCTAACCCAGTTTTGAAGTTCAGCAGATCGAAACTGAGTTTATTTAAAAAAAGAGGTGACTACTCAGTCTTATGTGTTGATCACGCAAAGGCGCAGCAAAGGGATTCAATAGCTGCTACGTGTTTTCTGAAAATCAATAAGGCTGAGTACAAAAAGATTAAAATTAAAAAAAATGCGTATTTTAAATAATATTTTTTTAATAGGGCCAATGGGTGTAGGTAAAACCACCATTGCTCGTCACTTGGCTGATGAGCTCAATATGATCTTTATAGACAGTGATCATGAAATTGAAAAACAGGCTGGTGTAACCATTCCTTTCATTTTTGAATTGGAGGGCGAAGTTGGTTTTCGTCAGCGTGAAGAAGCTATTATTGCTGAATTGACTGCACAATCCCATATTATATTATCGACGGGAGGTGGTGTTATCTTAAATGATAATAATCGCCGACTTTTACGAAATAGTGGAAATGTGATTTATTTACATGCGTCAATCAATGATTTATTAGAACGCACGGCTCATAGTCATAATCGTCCATTATTGAAAACAAAAAACCCGCGTAAACAGTTAGAAAAGCTTCTCAAGGAGCGGCACTCGTTATATCAAGCCATTGCAAATGTGACAATAGAAACAGGAGGATGTAGCATCTGTCAAGTCGTCACAACTGTTCTTAAATATTTAGAAAATGCTCATTAAGAACCTCGTTATTAATTGTTAATTATGAATTATTAATTATGAATACATTACAAGTTGATTTAGGTGCGCGTAGTTATCCTATTTATATAGGTGAAGCATTATTAGGGCAAGCCGAATTACTCAAGCCACATATCAAAGGGCGACAAGTATTAGTAGTCAGTAATGAAACAGTTGCGCCCTTATATTTGGAAAAAACGCTCGCTGCTTTAACAAATTTTGAAACAGCCTCAGTGATTTTGCCGGATGGAGAAGAATATAAAAACTTAGAGGTGTTAAACCAAATTTTTGATACGCTACTTCATCAGCGTTTTGCTCGTCAAACGACTCTCGTCGCGCTAGGCGGTGGTGTTGTGGGCGATATGACGGGCTTTGCCGCAGCCTGTTATCAACGTGGTGTGCCGTTTATTCAGATACCCACCACTTTACTTGCCCAAGTTGATTCATCTGTTGGTGGCAAAACGGGAGTCAACCATCCTTTGGGTAAAAATATGATAGGCGCGTTTTATCAGCCTCAATCTGTGCTAATAGACATTGAAACTTTGCATACCTTGGAAGATAGACAGTTGAGTGCAGGATTGGCTGAAGTGATTAAATACGGATTAATCAATGACTTAGCCTTTTTTGAGTGGTTAGAAAGTCATGCAGAAGAATTATTGGCTCGCAATTCGCAAGCATTAAGTTTTGCAATAGCTCGCTCTTGTCAAAATAAGGCGCAAATTGTGGAAAAAGATGAACGTGAAAGCGGACAAAGAGTATTACTCAATTTAGGTCACACTTTTGGACATGCCATTGAAACAGGACTGGGCTATGGACAGATTTTGCACGGTGAAGCGGTTGCCATTGGCATAAGTTTAGCGGCGCAATTTTCGGCACGATTGGGTTGGATTAATGACACGGATGTCACACGGATTAAAGCACTCATAGAAAAAATGCGGTTACCCACCCAGTTGCCCAACAGTTTAAGCATTGAGCAAATATTAGAATTGATGCAAGTTGATAAAAAAGTCCATGAAGGAAAAATCCGTTTTGTGCTATTAAAAGACTTAGGTGTTGCACAAATTATTGATCAATATGATCCTCTATTGCTAAGACAAATTTTAACTCATGTCTGATTTCCAAATTTCTTCATCACGCAACGATGAACCATTTAGTTCAACAACTCATCGGTATTATCTCACACCTGAATTAAGCCAACGGGTGAACCTTATTCGCCATTTAATACAAAATAGTGAGCAATTGTTATTCATTTTAGGTGAAACGGGGGGAGGAAAAACCGCCCTGTTAAATCAACTCAAAAAAATTGCTGAAAAAAAGAATGAACATTGGTGGATTTATACCCTGACAAGCAGTCCTGCTTTATCCAAAGAAGCATTAATCTCAACGATATTAGCAGCGTTTAATGTCCGTCAAGATGGCAAACCGATTCAGGTTTTACAAGAGAGTCTTCGCAGTCATACTGCGGCTACCCGTTATAACGGTCAACTGCCAGTACTATTCGTTGATGATGCACATAAGTTGCCCTTAGCCAGTTTAAAATTCATTATAGAATTAGCGATGCAGGGTGAACAACTCACTCGTATGCGAGTGGTGCTATTTTGTGAACCACAAATCACGAGTATTTTAGCAACCCCTGAATTTGAAATTGTGCAAAAAAACATGACTCATACACTTGATATTCCATCATTTTCTGCCAACCAAGTGCGTGACTACCTCCAATTTCGCTTACAAAGCAGCAAATATAGTAATGTCCATCCGTTTACGGGTGAACTCATCAAAAAAATTTATATTGAATCTGACGGTATTCCTGCGGAAATTAATCTCTATGCAGAACAAGTCTTGCAGCAATTTGCAGAACAACGACAGGAACAGACTCATCGCTATTCATTACCCTATTCAAAATTACGATGGGGCATACCCATCGTATTGGTATTAATGGCTATCGCCTGGTTCGTCTATTCGCAATATTCAAAACCGATTGAGACAATCTCCCCTGTGAAGCAACCCCCATTAACCCCCACGTTATCTGCTCATGCTATCACAAAAACGACGCATAAAACTTTATTGCCCACCACAGACTTGTCGAGTCATGCCGATGGCTATTTAACCAAAGATTCAAACCAGTCCGTTCAAACTGAAGTACCAGAAAAAACCGCAAAAATAAAAAAACCGGTTAAAGTAGTACAAACTGAACTTAAAGGAAAAGATTGGCTGCGTCGTCAAAATTCTAATGCTTATACATTGCAAATTTTGGGTGTCCATGATCGTCTCACTTTGAAAAAATTTGTCGCCAAACATCACCTCAATGATCTCGCTACGTTTAAAACGACTTATCGCAATAAGAATTGGTATGTATTGATTTATGGCATTTATCCAACACGCGCAATGGCGGAAGCAGCCTTAGCAGAACTTCCAGCCTCATTACGAGAAAATACACAACCTTGGACCCGTTCTTTAGATAGCATACAAAAAGTGATTGAATAACTGACGAGAGTATTTTTATAGACTTTCAGATAATTCTAAGTTTCACCCATATAGAGTGGTTTCGAGGTTTGAGTTTTTTGAAGAAAAACTCAAACCTCGACAAGTCTTTAACTACAAGCACAATAACTACAAGGATTGTTTATAAGAAAGGATACGTTTTATTAACTACTTGATTTATCATGTTTTTTATCTATCCTTTCTTATAAATAATCCTTGTACTCGATCATCAAGTTTTCTCGTTACCCAACAGACAGGAATGAGATATAATGCGAATCATGTTAAAAACATCTTAAAATTCAAATAGTTAAAATTATCAATTCTGGAATTCAACGCTTCAGCTTTGTAAAATTGGAGTACAACGCTTTAGCTTTGTCGAATTGGAGTACAACGCTTTAGCTTTGTTGCTCTTTTTGGAAAAACGGGGTTTTTCCCCTGTTTTTCCCTTCCATAAAAAAAGCCCCAAGTCAAACGACTTGAGAATTTGATTTTGAGAAGGGATGTTTTGAGATTTTACCCTTTTGTCTGTCAGTTATTGCCGTTGCACCAAAAAGACATTGCCCACCCTGGCTAAACTCGTTTAGGCACTCGACGCAGAGCGTCGATGAAGGCGTTCCCAAACAGAGTTTGGGAACGAGAAACGAGAAAAAACTTTCGCCTCGAAGGGAACGAGAAATAAAAATAA
>JAOZSV010000078.1 GCA_029939505.1 Thiotrichaceae bacterium
GTGTTAGTAAAAAAGTATATAAAACAGGAAAAAAGGTTGCAAGTGATTTTTATAACCGACGTTCCGCACAAGCACTATCCAGAATCAGAATAAAATTGTTCATAATTTTCTCCCAACAATCTAAGCAATTCCAATTGGTATTGATTCAGGTTTAAAACCAGCTCATATAACTGCTCAATAACCAAAATGTTGATACCAGCACTGAAATACCCAGCGTGTGGTTGGATTTTGAATTGCATTTCCTTTCTGGTCAGGAAAATATTCGTCGTGTTCTTTGAGAGCTTGACGGATACGGTGTTCAAGTGCGGCATAAACAAGTAGACATATAGTCATAACCATCAATAATGCCATGATACGTTTCGTAGACTTCAAAAACATTGTTGAAGCCATAAACATGGGGTCTTTCATAAAACGAAAACCACGTTCAACTTTTTGTTGCCCTTTATATGCCTCAATCAATTGTTCATCAGAAAGTGCTTTCATCTCAAGCTGGTTTGAGGCAAGGATAAAACAACTTTTACGTTGAAGTTGTTCCATTCTAATAGGCGGTGGCGAGTAGTCTCTGGTAGCCAGAGCACTTTTTTTTAAAAGTGCAAGCTGGCGTAGAGCCATTGAGGTAGCTGGGCTTCGTTCCTTTTGGGAACGAAGACAGCGGACGCAGGGCGGCCAGAGCATTACAGCCTGGCGCGGTGGTCAAAGAGCCGGCAGGTTTCGAGGTTTTAGTTTTTCTTTAAAAAACTAAAACCTCGAAAGCCATTTTTGCAAGTTCTTTGACCCGCGACAATCCACTCGTTGTACTTATGCTATACCATTTTTGAACAGGATTCAACTTAAAAACCAAGTTTTTTCAAAGGGTTTTTTACACTGTTCAAAAAGATGAGTACAGCGGATTAGCGGAATAAACGGATTTTTATTTCAGAAATGAAATCCGTTTATTTCGTCAATCCGTTGTACTTATATTGTCTCATTTTTTTAAGGAGAGGAAATCTCTCTAATCCTGTTAATTTCTTTAAAAACAAACTGTTAAACACAAGTTAACTCAAAATAGGGGATAAACAATATTCCAAGTAAACATAACGCAAAGCGTGAATTTTAGATGAAATAATCGTTGACTTTATCTTAGAGATAATGGCAAAATGACAAGACTTATGTGCTTGACTCAAAGTGGTATCGATTAAATGAGAGGTAATAATAAATGTCATACGCACTGACATTAGATGTGCCAGAAAACGTCTATGAAATGCTTTTAAAAATAGCGGCATTGGGCAACGCCCAGAAGCATTAGCTGTTCAATGCTTAAAAACAACGATTCAAAATGATGAAATTGATCCTTTGGAAAAATTTATTGGCGCGTTCAACAGTAATATACCTGATTGGGCAACATGATAAATATCTTGGAGAATCGGCAATGGAAACGAACGCGACACCGACCAACCCTACGCTATTATTCGTATATAATAATGTCTCCTAAAAACCCTCAAATTCTGAAAAATCCTGATTTAAAGTTAATTTAACAATTGCGCTAACAAACATAATGCAAACACAATATACACCAGAAACGATTGAATTAGACGTTCAAAAACGCTGGGAAACCGAACAATCATTTAAAGTGATGGCGGATCCCAATAAGGAAAAGTTTTACTGCCTTTCCATGTTCCCCTATCCCAGTGGGCGGCTACATATTGGACATGTCCGTAATTATACCATCGGCGATGTGATTGCCCGTTATCAGCGTATGCAGGGCAAAAACGTCTTGCAGCCTATGGGTTGGGATGCCTTTGGTTTACCAGCGGAAAATGCCGCAATGCAAAATAATGTGCCGCCCGCCAAATGGACACGCGAAAATATTGCTTATATGCGTCAGCAATTGAAACGCCTGGGTTTCGGCTATGACTGGGATCGCGAATTGGCTACCTGCGACGTAGATTATTATCGCTGGGAACAGTGGTTATTTATTCAGTTGGTTAAAAAAGGGCTTGTTTATAAGAAAACAGCCCCTGTCAACTGGGATCCCGTTGATAAAACGGTATTAGCCAATGAGCAAGTCATAGATGGGCGCGGGTGGCGTTCAGATGCATTGGTTGAACGGCGCGAAATCCCACAATGGTTTTTGAAAATCACCGCTTTTGCTGAAGAATTATTACAGGGCTTAGACAGGCTAGAAAATGTTTGGCCTGATGCAGTCTGTAAAATGCAGCGTCAATGGATAGGCCGCTCCGAAGGGGTAGAAATCCAATTTAAAGTGGGCAATGAAGATTTAACCGTTTTCACGACACGCCCTGATACCTTAATGGGTGCCACTTATGTCGCTGTGGCAGCGGCGCATCCATTGGCACAAGAAGCGGCGGCGAATAATCCGCAACTGACTGATTTTATTAAAGAATGCTCAAAAACGGCCACCGCTGAAGCCGCCCTTGAGACGATGGAAAAATTGGGTATGGATACTGGTTTAAAAGCCATTCATCCCATTACAGGCGACGCTTTACCATTATGGGTTGCCAATTTTGTGTTGATGAGCTATGGCTCAGGCGCGGTAATGTCTGTACCTGCCCATGATCAACGCGATTTTGAATTTGCCCAAAAATATGGTTTACCGATTCAACAGGTGATTATTCCAAAGGAGGGGCAAGCGCAAGAGAAACTTGAAGCGGCCTTTGTTGAGAAAGGCGTGTTAATCAATTCGGGGCAATTCACTGGTTTAAGCTCACAAGACGCTTTTATCGCCATGGCCGAATATTTAGAAGAACGCGACAAGGGGCAACGACAAGTCCATTACCGTTTACGCGACTGGGGCATTTCTCGTCAACGCTATTGGGGTTGCCCAATTCCAATGATTGAATGTCCCGACTGCGGAACCGTTCCTGAAAAAGATTTACCCGTGATATTGCCCGAAGATATCGTGCCTGACAAAACAGGCTCCCCGATAAAACGCGATCCCAACTTTTATAAAGTCAAATGCCCTCAATGTGGCAAAGAAGCACGGCGTGAAACGGACACCTTTGACACCTTTATCGAATCATCCTGGTATTATGCCCGCTATGCCAGCCCTGATTGTAACACCAGCCTGTTAGATGATCGGGTACATTACTGGCTACCTGTTGATCAATATATTGGCGGCATTGAACATGCCATTTTGCATTTACTCTATGCGCGGTTTTTCCACCGGCTTATGCGTGATGAAGGTTTAGTCAAGGGCGATGAGCCATTTACGCGCCTATTGACACAAGGCATGGTACTGAAAGATGGCACCAAGATGTCAAAGTCCAAAGGCAACACGGTTGATCCTCAAAATTTGATTAAGAAATACGGAGCGGATACCCTGCGCCTATTTATCATGTTTGCCTCTCCGCCAGAACAATCCTTAGAATGGTCTGATAGCGGCGTAGAAGGCGCGTTTAGATTCTTAAAACGCCTTTGGAAACAAGTGGTTACAATAAAACATGAGATTCCCGCACCGGATAAAATGAACAATGCCGAGCGGAACTTGCGCCGTCAAGTCCATGAAACCATCAAAAAAGTCAGCGATGATATTGGTCGCCGCTATACCTTTAATACCGCGATTGCCTCAATGATGGAATTACTCAACGCTTTAAACAAAGCGAAAGATACGCCACAAACTCGCATCGTGATCCAAGAGGGCTTAGAAGCGGTGGTACTCATGCTATCGCCCATCGTACCCCACATCACGCAAGCCTTGTGGGAAAAATTAGGCCATTCAGAACTCATCATTGACGCTCCTTGGCCACAAGTTGATGAAAGTGCATTGACGCGAGACGACATAGAAATGGTGGTTCAAGTCAACGGCAAATTACGGGGACATATCACCGTCGCCACCGATGCCGATAAACAATCCATCGAAACAACGGCTTTAAATGAACCAAAAGTGCAACGCTTTATCACGGGTAAAACCATAAAAAAAGTGATTGTCGTCCCTAAAAAACTGGTCAATGTGGTGGTGGTATGAAAACAATTAAAACGGGGATTAACCGCTTACTGGTGATTTTTTTAGCCATTGGGTTACTCAATAGCTGCGGTTTTC
Organism: Thiotrichaceae bacterium; assembly: GCA_029939505.1. GTDB lineage: Bacteria > Pseudomonadota > Gammaproteobacteria > Beggiatoales > Beggiatoaceae > QNES01. Next base: position 4,040 of record JAOZSV010000078.1, read on the forward strand.
ATCTTCGTGGTTCGAGCGGGTTTGATTTCTCTTTTGTGCATATTAAATCAGAATCTGCCGATAAGATAGCTCAAGGGGTCGGATTTCGTATGATGGATGAAGGGGTACAAATGGTTACCACCGCTGAGGCCGCGCAATTAGTACTCATTCTCCAGAATGAAGCAATAGACAGACGAATACTCACCGTCTCATCATATTCTGGGCAACAGGCTGAATTTGAAATCAATTATCGAGTCGAAATGGAAATTCAAAAACCCGACGGCACGGTATTATTAGAAAAACAAAAGATCAGCCTATTGCGTGATTACCTGTTTGATGAAAGGGCTGTACTCGCAATGGGGATAGAGGAAGAAATGTTGCGCGAAGAAATGTACCGTGACATCGTGGCACAAATCATACGCCGCTTGCAAATCCTCAAATTGGGCAAAGTAGAATTAACCCAAATTGCGTTTAAGGGTTTAAAAGCCAAATATGTCACTGGAACTCCCATTGTGGTTGATTTAATTGAAAAAACAACTCGCACGGCTCCCATTGATATTTGGGTGAGCCTGTCGATGGGTGAAAATGTCTGGTTTGTGACTCCCTCTAGCCTGCAAGCTGGGCAACTCAACCCAAAAGCACAACCTTGGCAACACGATGTTCCCACGAAAAAAACGCGCCACCGCATCTTAGACTTTACGATTCCCCCCGATTTATCGGGAAAATTCACCCTACGCGCCGTTTACACTGAGGCAGGCGTAGAATTAGATTTAAACAATCTATCTGCGATGATGCGTTCTACGGTGGCTGAAGGTGAAATGGTTTTTGAGAGTAGAACGAATTAATTTCGTGTGGAACGAATTAATTTCGTAGGGTGGGTAGAGTGAAACGAAACCCACCGAACCGCAAAAATTGTGGGTTGAGCGTTTTCTCATTCTCGTTTTCTCGTTTTCTCGTTCCCAAACTCTGTTTGGGAACGCCTTCATCGACGCTCTGCGTCGAGTGCCTAAACGATTTTAGAATTCGAGGCTAAAGTTTTTTCTTTAAAAAAAACTTTAGCCTCGAACCGATTTTTTGAAAAAATCGGATTTCTTGATTCGCCAAAGTGACAAATCTTAAACCTGACAGGTTTTTTTTTGCCCTTGGTGCCTATCATTGATATAAACGAGTTTAGAAATCCGATTTTTTCAAAAAATCGGATTTCTTTATTTCACGCCTTTGCCTGTGTTAAAATATAATTTTATAGTTTAACTTCGACGCTGGCGCGTGGGAACGAGAAAAAGAATGAAAAACAAAACAGAAACCAGCGTTTGTTGATGCTACCCACTCAACCTTTTTACAATCTCCTCTTTTTTTGGTAAATACTTTGCTACTTCTGCCGGAATATCTTTTAAAGTCTTGTACTGGCTATAAGTTGAAATTCCTAATGGTTGTCCCATGCCTCGAAGGGTATACTCCACCACGGTTTCATCTTTGCTTTTACAAATAATAATTCCAATAGAACTTTTTTCGTGTGGTCGTTTTACCTTGTCATCCAAAGCGGAAAGATACATATTCATCTTTGAAGCATACTCGGCTTTAAATTCGCCAGTTTTGAGTTCAAGAGCAAATAAACACTGTAATTCACGATTATAAAAAAGGATATCTATAAAATATTCCTTTTCACTTATCTCAACCCGATATTGCCGATCTACAAAACAAAAATTTCCGCCCAACTCTTTCAAAAAATCACAAATCCGCGAAAGTAAAGCATCCTCTAACTCTCTTTCACTATGCTGTTCGCCAATTTCCAAAAAATCAAAATTATAATTGTCCTTTAAATTTTGTTTGGCGAGTACGGCCTGCTTTTTAGAAAGCGTTTTCGCAAAGTTTTCTTGATTACTTTTAGCTTGCCGAAACAAATTACTCTCTATCTGTCTTTCAAGCATTCGTACAGACCAACCGTATTTTCTGGTCATCTCCATGTAAAACTGCTTTTCTTCATCTGTTTTGAGCTTGAGAATAAGGATATTTTGCGACCAACCCATTTCTCCAGACAGTGTCTGGAGAAAAATTTTCCCCTTGTACTCATCATAAAATTGTTTCATGTACCAAAGATTTTGAACTGAAAAACCCTTAATCCCCGGAAACTCAATTTGCAAATCCTTAGAGAGTCTCTCTACGGTAGACTTTCCCCAACCCTCTTTTTTTTGCTTCTCTGAAACAATTTTGCCAATATTCCAATACAAAGAAACAAGTTCGCTATTTACCACTTTTAAAGCGCGGTTTTGAGCTTGATAAACTTGCTCTTTGATTTTTTGTAATGTACTGGTATAATCTGTAATTTCTCTTGCCATAATTTTTTTAATATTCTCGTTCCCTTCGAGGCTAAAGTTTTTTCTTTAAAAAAACTTTAGCCTCGAACTCTGTTTGGGAACGCCTTCATCGACGCTCTGCGTCGAGTGCCTAAACGAGTTTAGAATTCGAGGCTAAAGTTTTTTCTTTAAAAAAACTTTAGCCTCGAACCGATTTTTTCCAAAAATCGGATTTCTTGATTCGCCAAAGTGGCAAATCTTTTCTTGTTCCCAAACAGAGTTTGGGAATGCCTTCCATGACGCTCCGCGTCATATAATTGTATACAACGCAGAGCGTTGTGTGAAGGCATTCCCAAATGGAATTTGGGAACGATAAACAATTGAATTCGAGGCGAAAGTTATTTCATGTACGTTCCTTAAAATGTACGCATTCCCACGCTGTAGCGAGAAAAAATTAAAGTTCAAAATTGGCACTGGTCGGAAACAACATTGGACTTTTCAGATTCATCGGGAGATTGGCACGGCTTAATTCTCGGCGTAACCGGCTCAAATGTTCAATACCGCTTTTTTTATGTCCCCTTGTACTGATCGTTTTTACAGCCTGCTCACCAGTACGCCGCCCGAAACAGATAATTTCCAGCAGGGCATTGCCCATAATACGATTTCTACCATGTATGCCGCCTGAAACTTCTCCCGCACTGTACAAGCCACGAACGGTCGTTTGACCATGTTCATTAATGACTATTCCCCCATTTTGATAATGCAATGCGGGATAAACCAACATGGGCGTTTTAGTGGGATCAAGATTGCCCCTTTTTCCTAATTGAAACAGTTTGGGAAAACGTTTTTTGATGATACCCGGTTCGCGTAGTTCTATATTTGGCGTGTCTAGCCATACACCAACCGTTTTTTCATCAGCTAAAACGCCTCGTCCTTCAGCACATTCGCGAAGAATTGCGGCAGAAATATAGTCACGCGATTTTAATTCATCGACAAAACGTTCGCCAACGCCGTTTAATAGCTGAACACCTGCGGAACGCACTCCTTCCGTGATTAATGTGCCAGCAAGATGAGCGGGATAAGCAAGACCTGTTGGGTGATATTGATAGGAATCTAAATCCCGCAGTTTCGCACCTAAACGGTAAGCCAGCACTAAACCATCTCCAGTTGCGCCAAAGTGATTGGTGGTTGGAAAATTATTCAGGTGCATACGCCCAATACCGCCTGTGGCAAGAATGACCGCTTGCGCTTTGATCATTTTATAAGCGCGTTCTTCCAAAGAATAAAAAACTGCGCCGGCACAATGTCCTGAGTCACTGGAAAGTAGTTCAACAGCGGGAGAGTGATCCCATATTTCAATATTGCTATTGGAGACGGCTTCTCGTAGTACCCGCATCATTTCTAAGCCGGTGTAATCTCGGTAATAGACAATTCTGTCAGCGGATGCGCCACCAGGGCGGCGTGTTAATAAGTCACCAAATTCATCCACGTCAAACTGCATCCCTTCCTTGATTAACCAGCGGATCACATCTGGTGCTTCCATCACCATTGAGGCGACTAAATTTTTATCCGCGCTATAATGACCGGCTCTTAAAGTATCATCATAGTGCGCTTGTGGGGTATCACCGGGTTCAATAGACGCTTGTATTCCGCCTTCAGCCATCACCGTGTTGCTGTCGCCCAGACGTAGTTTTGTGGCGAGAATGACATTAGCCCCGTTTCTTGCCGCAGTGAGTGCCGCTGCACAACCGGCTCCGCCACCACCAATCACTAAAACATTGGTTTTTGTCATGGAGGCACCGGCTAAATCGGCTTCATCAATACGGGCATCGGCTTCTAACATTTCAGCCAATTGCCGATGACAGGGATCACCCTTGTTTGTTCCTACTTGTAATTTAACCACTGAATCTTGATAATAATCAGGGTGATAATCACGCAATAACTCATTCATTTCAGGGAGCGTATGCTCTTCATCGCGTTTATAGCGTTTTAACGCTTCATTATAAGGAATACCTTTTAACATCATTTTCTAATTGTGAGGAGTTTGAATAAAAATTTAAGAGAAGTTTGAATAATTAATTAATAATTAATAATTAATAATTAACTCGTTTTTTGTCAAAAGTGAGAGCATCTTGCAAAACTCGCTTTTTCGAGCTTAGAAATCCGATTTTTTTTAAAAATCGGATTTCTTCATTTGCAAATATGTATAATAATAGAAATCCGATTTTTTTCAAAAATCGGATTTCTAAGCTCGCAATCAACCTAAGTTTTATGCGATGTTCGATTTTTTATTTGATGATTTAAAAATTCGGTTAAAGGTAAGTTGATGAAATATTTACATTTTTCTTTATACGCACTATGTGCTGTGCTTTTTAGTGCTTGTTCAACTAATCCAACACCACCACCACAATCCCTTCAGAAAGAAATGGATGTGGAAGTGGAATTTGAGCCTCAAGAATCGTTTGAGGAAAAGCAGAAAAGAAAGAGAAGGTGGGTGTCTGGAGAAATAGATAAATGATTGTCTGATGGTAATCAGGGCAATGTTCAAATATTTTTTGAAATGTGACACGATTGCAATTTGTTTTGGCAGATTGTGTTGTTAATATAAATTAATCGGTAAAAACCAATTATGAATAGATTTCAATTTGACGTTGGTGATTATTTTTTGCCAATAAATAGACTCTTTATGGTTTGTTTATTGGTTATTGCTGTTTTGACTCCTTATCCTTGCGAAGCCAATGATGAGGATGCAATCTATCAAGGATTGTTGGAAAGAATCGCTCGACAATTAGATGTTTCGACAGTTGTAGCGGATCGTTTCCTTGAGAGGGTAGATAAAATGGCTATCATCATACAAAATAATTTTGAGGAAATTGCTTCGCATACGACTTCTGATTCTCGCAAACAGGAGTTGGCGAAATTTACCATATCGGAGTTTTTTGCGAGCCCTGATGCGATGATACAGGTTTCTAGCCTGAGAAAAGGGGTAAAAACAATTCGGAGGAGAATTGAAGATTATTTTAACCATCTTCAAAATCTATCGAGGAGACGTTATAGAACGGTTGAAGTCTATTTCGACAAAAATTACTTTTCTTTAGGGGATATCGAGCCTTTTTATGAAAATGATAAGAAGTCCTTTGATTTTAGTGTAACGATGTGGCAAATCTTTATCGGGTGTAGGGATGTTGGTTCAGATTGTTATAAAGATGCGACAAAAAAGTCATTCCACATGGTTTTCAGATATGAGAAGAATGTTAATCAGTGGAAATTTAGAGTCAAAGCGATTACCGTTGAAGATACTGTCTCATTTGAGGAATTTGATCAAACTCGACGCAGATGGGTTAGGTGAAATGTGAATAATTCCACCGATTTCATCGGTGGCTATTCACATTTCACCCCGTTGGGGTTAGTTAGTTTCAACGATGAAACCGGTGGAATTTGGTGAAATTTGGCAGAATTTGGAAGCACCTTGCGTCACATCAGTTACTTATTTTGAATCAGAATTTGAGAATATTCTGATTCAAATCTAAAGGAAAAAAAAATAATGACATTTCTTAAAGCATTTTTAATGCTAGTTATTTCTTCGACAAGTGTATTTGCTGCAAGTGATGGGAGTCAACATTTTGCGGATAAAAGACTTGAGAAAATAAGGCGAGGCGATATCGAACATCGCTCTAAAGCGTTATTTATTTTAGATAAAGCGTTTACTGAGCATCGTATTGATTATTTGGCGAAAATCTCAACGAATAAGTTTCAAAATTCACGCTGGTTTAAAAAATTTCAAAAGTATGTGAAAAGCAAACAGATTAACTGGAATTATAAATCAGAAAGAGCGACTCAACGATTTATCCTCAATGGTAATAAAAACCATGTTCTCTCTGTCGATTTTGATAAGAAAAAGGATGGTAAATGGTACGTCATTGAGGCGCAGGTGATAAAAAATGGAAGACAAGAAAACTTGAAAGGGCATGGATTTACGCCTGGTGAAATTAGCCTTGATTTTTGGGAAGTGGTTAATATTCTCTCAAATAAAACAGGTACCCACTCTGGTTTAACACCATTTGGTGAATTGAATAAAAAATTTCGTGGCTACAAATTGGATTCGTCTCGAAATAAAAGTCTTCAGTTGAAGAATATCATTATTCACAAAAATAATCGGATAGAAACGATGATATTTTTGACGCTGAAATACTATCAAGTTGGACATACTGAGGGATCAAAATTTAAGAGTGGATGGCTTATTGATGATGGCGGTGAAATGTCAACACTTTATCCCCTTGGAAAAGATATTTATGTTGATTTTCTCTTGTCACGCCGTAATCCAAATTTAGCTCTGAATAAGCCAAATAGGGATACCGCTTTTGTTAATGTGCCGTGGGCGGCGGAACGTGGACAATCTTCCCAACAAAACAAAGTTCAAAAGGAGAATAGGGGAAAGGTTTATAATAGAAAAAGCAGTGGTTCTGCGTCAATCACAGGAATTCGTTGTAAAGAGAATATTGGGCAACGATTTGTTAATATCACGTTTCAATTGGAAAATGCGGTTCCTATTGATGAGTTGATCATGAATCATGGTTTAGTGGTGGATGACAATAAGCTCATCGTCGCTGGGAAAAATATTCCTTATACTGCAAGCTGTCAGATGTTAAATATCCAGTCTATCGGAAGTAGAAATTCTGAAATGACGTTTAAAAAATACGCCATTAATAGATATAGTTTTCATCCAGTGAGAACGTCTTCTTCGTTATTTCATGTTCGGTTGCATTATGGCTTTCGTTGATAAAAAAAGTGTAGGGTGGCTAAAGAGGATATTTATAGTTTAACTGACGGAAAACAATTTTATGATTAAAGGCAAAATTGTTTTAGTTCCTTGAATCTATCCCACTATTCGTTTTTGAACTTAGAAATCCGATTTTTTTCAAAAATCGGATTTCTTAAACATCTTGGAAACATAATGCGTAACATCAGTAAGAAAGTAAAACACTATGTCATACAGCGACTTTAAAACCGTTTTAGAAGTCACCAACAAATTTGACATTGAGGTGATGGATAAAACTTTCATTGATACCTTGGAAATAGAAATACCAGGGTTATATTTTACAGATATTACAAAAAAACTAATGGATAGTATGAGTTTCATCAATGAAGTGACTGTTTGTGAAAATATTATCAGACCGATTCTTAATTTAGTTGGAGAAAAATACAATGCACTTTATATATGGTCGCATGTCCCCTACAATGTGGCTCCCAATGAAGGCTTAAAAGGGGAACCTGATTATTTAGTCGCACAAAGAACAAAACAAGGCGGTATGTTAATACCACCAATCTGCATTATGGAAGCAAAACAAGAAAAATTTGAAGAAGGCTGGGCACAGACTTTAGCTGAAATGACTGCAACATTTAAACAAGGTGCAAACATAAGCTATGGCGTTGTGACCACGGGAAAAGCCTGGGAATTCGGTCAATTGGAAAATAACGTGTTTACTAAAGACCCTAACCAGATATCCGCTACAATGGATTTACAAAAAGTGTTTGATGTATTGAACTGGTTATTTAGCATGGCAAACGCTAATCTTATTAAGAGATGATAAAAAAGCTAACAATCGAAGGCACTGGGGTCATTGAATGGGATAATTCAGTACGATAATGAGTAAACGATTTGATAAATCAATGACTTAGAACATCATTGGCGTATAATTGTAACTTATTGATTTTGTTAAGGTTCCCATTCAACGACCCCAGTGCCCAATCGAATAAACCTGGAATAATTGGAGTCATGGAATAATTGGGATCATAAGCGACTCGTTTCTTTTTGGAATAGCTATGTGGCGTTTTTTAAGCCAACCCCACCCTACATAAAAGTTTAAATTGTGCCCGCGTGCAGTATAGGAATTTTCTATGAAATCAACTAGAACATATTGGAATCCATTGGCTGCCCAGAATACTGGTGAATGGGAAATCATTGATGGTTCAGATGGGAACCTATCCCAATTGACAATAGCAGAAGATCAAGAGTCAGGTGATTATACGAGACTAACAAAATTTAAAGGAGGTTATTCAACAGAACCTTTCGGAGCAAAGAGTCATAAATACCCAGAAGAGATATTTGTTGTTTCTGGGCGATTATATGACAAGGCATTTGATCTATGGCTTGAGCCAGGTTTTTACGCGAGCAGACCTCCAGGCGAAATTCATGGTCCCTTCATTGCCGATGGGGAGGTAGTCATTTTGGAAATGTCATATCCAAGTCAATCAGGAATGTAGGGTGGGTAGGAACGAAGTGGCACCGTTCCGTTGAAAAATTGTGCCATTTCATTCCTTTCGAGGCTAAAGTTTTTTTAAAGAAAAAACTTTAGCCTCGAAACCACCCTACCTCTAAATTTTGAATAAGATACTAAAAATAGGAGATTTTATGAATACTGAAATTGAATTAAAATTGTTAAGAGAGATAGAAGAATTAAAGAAAAAAGTGAATATCCTAGAGGGTAATGATGAAAATCAGATTCCCACTTATCAATACAGTAAAATGAGAGATATTGATTTAAAAAAGTTGTTTAAGATTGAACAGAATTTAGATAACAGTATTTTTGATGAATGGTTTCGAGGAAACCTCGAAAACAATCAAGTTGAAATAGATAATTCAATAGAAGTCTTTTTTAAAGATTTAATAGAAGAGAATAAATCTTTGATTGAAAGATACAGTGAAGAAGATTTAAAAATTAATTTTATCGCTCCAATTTTGAATAAAGTCAAGTTTAAATCTTATGAAAAGAAAATGAGAGATTTTTATGAATCACGAATGACTTACAAAACGAGTCAATTTGTATTAAATGGTACAGTAGATTTTGTCGTTTCTGAAGGATTGGTAGAGAGTAAAAAACCTTATTTTTTTATTCAAGAGTTTAAAAGAAGTGAAGAATATGGAAATCCAAGGCCACAACTTTTAGCAGAACTGATAAGTGCCGTTGAATTAAATAATTGGAAATTGATAAAAGGGGCTTATATTATTGGTGGAAATTGGCATTTTGCTATTTTGGAAAAATTAAAAATTGGTCAATATCAATACTTTATCTCGCAAAATTTTGATTCGACAAAAATAGGTGATTTAAAATTGATATACAAAAACCTATTATTTGTTAAAAATGAAATAATAAGTATGGTAGAAGCCTAACTAACCCTTGCTCACCAACCTTTGGCGGGAGAATAGGAATGTTAGTTTAGAAGTAACTACTCAGCCTTAAAATGCGAATGGAGTACAACGCTTTAGCTTTGTTGTTTGGAGTACAACGCTTTAAGACTGAGTAGTTACGTTTAGAAATCCGATTTTTTTCAAAAAATCGGATTTCTTAATAAAATGATTCTTTATGTGTTATTTTTGAAATAACAATTCTTTCTATTTTTGCCATTTTAATATCAACGAGAACTGTTTTTGGCTGTTAAAAATCTTTCTCTCGCTGTTGTTCCTTTAATCTGCTCAACAGGTTTTTTATCATACGATCTTGCAATAGCATATAACATATCTGGATGTGTATCGTTGCTGACATTTTCTTCAAGTTTTAAGATTATCTCTTCAGAAAATCTACCTACAGATTGACTTTGAATAAGGCAAGCCTCTGGTTTAGATTTATGTATCGCAGGAAGTGTTCCTAGATTTTTTTGTGTTTTCATTTGTGGCTCCAATTTTCGATCTGAGAAATCCGATTTTTTTCAAAAAATCGGATTTCTTAAACAGAGTAAAAAATATTACTAACTCATTGATAATAATCAATTTTTATATCTGATTCAATTCACATTCCTTATCCTCGAATACTTCAGTTTTGGGAATGATCTCACTCTCAGAACTATAGTTTATTGACAACTCAACATCACCTAATACCAAAGTATCGCCCGAATTTAACTCCGTTGATTTAAAGGGGATTAAATGGTTACCGTTCGCCCATGTGCCATTTAATGAATTAGTGTCTTCAATATAAAGCCCATCATCAATATAAGTCAATCGCGCATGGCGATGAGAAAGCCCGCAATCGTGAATAACTAACTCACTTAGTTTAGGTGATTCACCTATCGTTATACCCCGTATCGCTTTATGTAATTGTGTGTCATCAATTGCTAAGTGAATCGAGTTTCCTCGAAAATCAATCCCTGATAATACCCAACCTTTTTTGAATGGTATTTCAGGAAGAGTTGAGTAACTTTTTGGCGCGTTACGTCGCCTCCGGCGTATTAAAATGAAAGTAGTCAGCACCAGTAAAGCTAACAGAACAGCAATAATGGTAATCATTAGAGAATGAGTTGAAACAAAAGTGATTAATCTATTCATCGTCCATTGTGAAAGTACAGTTGACGCTATTTTAAATATAAACCGCCTATTAAGAACGTTAGACTTATTATAATAATCAATATCGCATAAGTCCATATATTAAAACGCTTTAAACTTGGCAATTGTGCAGCGGCAATCGCTATATTATCCCCTTTTTTCCCCCCAGCATCCAAAGCGTTTTTAACCAAAATCTTAATTCTCTTTTTTAGAGGAATATCGGTTTTCCGTAACCTTTCTGACATTTTCTGGAAAGAAACATGTTCCCAAAAACCATCGCTACACAAAACGAAAGTATCGCCAAAATGCACCGAAGATTGCCCAAAATCCGGTTTGACAGGATCATCACCACCTAAACCTTTGAGTAAACGGCTTTGATCAGGATGCGTCGCCATTTCTTCTTCTTTAATACGCCCTAAATCAGCTAACAGTTGTACAACTGAATGATCCCTTGTACGAAACAATAATTTCTTACCACGGAAATGATATAAGCGACTATCTCCAACATAAGCCCACCATGCTTTTTTGTGATCTATGTACAATAAAACACAAGTGCTACGGGAAGAAATCTCATGTTTTTTTCCTAACAGATTAATATCAAGATGCGCCTTTTCACAAACCTGCTGCAAAAACTGATGGGGTTCCATAATAGGATTCTGTTGATGCTTATTCCAAAATAATTGTGCCGTTTCGATAACAATCTGTGAAGCCAAGTTACCGCCCTGATGTCCTCCCATCCCATCGGCAACAACTAATAAATGGACTTGATCATTGTCTGTTGAGAAAGTGGCGATGCTATCTTGTTGCTCATTTCTACCACCTATGTGATCAGCTTTTGCGATTTCCCAGTTCATAATGAGAGTTTTTTTATAAGTGTTTGATTTTATAAGATAATTTAATTATTTGTTGAACGAACCAGTTTAGCGATACGAAGTTTTTTTGTAACGACTCAGGGCAACCACAAGGGATTGCCCCTACATCAGAATATTTTCGTCAGTATTAATAAGAATATTTCAGCCTAAAGTTTTTCTTCAAAAAACTTTAGGCTGAAATGTTGTAGGGGCAATCCTTTATGGTTGCCCTGAGTCGTTACTTTTTTTCAAAGCTATTGAAATTCCTCAAGGCTAAAGCGTTGAGACTCCTCAAAGCTAAACTATTTGGTATAGATTTGCATAAATTCCTTGTTTTTCAATAAGTTGTGCATGTGAACCGATTTCAACAATACGCCCTTTCTCCATAACAACAATCCGATCTGCTTTTGCAATCGTTGACAAACGGTGAGCAATAATAAGTGTCGTGCATCCTTGTTTCAGTTTATCCAATGATTTTTGTACTTGATATTCTGATTGGGTATCTAAAGCAGAGGTTGCCTCATCAAAAATCAGAATCGGTGCCTCTTTTAACAATGCACGCGCAATCGCAAGCCGCTGACGCTGCCCGCCAGATAATTTTACCCCTCTTTCACCGATAATCGTATCTAAACCGTCTGGCATTTCTTCAATAAATTCCATTGCATAAGCGGATTGAGCCGCCGCAATAATTTTTTCACGCGGCGCGTCAGCCATTGCACCATAAGCAATATTAGCGGCGACGCTGTCGTTAAATAATATCACTTCTTGACTTACTAAAGCAATATTAGCGCGGAGATGAGTTAAAGATAAGTCATTAATATTGATATCATCTATTAATAAATGTCCATCAGTGAGCGTATAAAAATGTGGAATTAAATGAGCTAAAGTCGTTTTTCCACTCCCAGAAGCACCAACAAAAGCGATGGTTTCACCAGGTTGGATAATGAGGGAGATGTCTTGCAGGGCGGGCGTGGCTTGATCCTCATAAGCAAAGTGAAGATGTTGAAAAGTTAATTTGCCAGAAAATCTAACATTCAAGTCAAACCTGTCAGGTTTCGTTTCGGGTATTTTAGCATTAAAGTCAAACCTGACAGGTTTTAAAAACCTGTCAGGTTTCGTTTCTGAACCTTCGGAAGATTCTGAAGTTTGATCAATTAAATTAAAAACGCTTTGCGCCGCTGCTAATCCCTGTTGTAACTGATCATTGACTTTAGTCAAGCGTTTTATTGGGGAAAATAGCATACCCATTGCAGTAAATAGCGATACAAAGCCGCCCACTGTAATATTATCCGCCGCAGATTGTAGGGCAGCAATATATATAATCACTCCCAAAGCTGATGTGGTGAACATTTGTACAAGAAAGACACTAAAGCCCGACATGATTTTGGTTTTAACCTCGAAACGCCGTACCTGATTAGAAGTTGATTCAAAACGATTTTCTTCATAATGATAGCCTCCAAAGACTTTAACCAACTTATGCCCTCCTATCGCTTCTTCAAGCACCCGCGTCATATTTCCCATTGCGTCTTGCATTGAGATATTTATCTTGCGTAAACGTTTACTGACAATGCGAATAACAACAATTATCGCTGGCACAGTGCTAAAAACAATTAAAGAAAGCATCCAATTCAGATAAAACATCCACGCCAGCAAACCAATTACCGCTAAACTGTCGCGCACCAAAATCACCAACGCATCTGTCGCTGCTGCCATAACACGATTGACATCATAAGTGACTTTAGACAACAACACGCCTGATGAGGTTTTATCAAATTCACTCGTTGGCAGGGTTAAAATTTTACGAAACATCGCCGCTCGTAAATCCATCACTAAACGCGAAGCCACATAAGTCATACCGACACTACTGGCTAACGTTGCCATGCCCTTAATTAAAATTAAAATCATCAAAAAAATAGGCATGAGCTTTATCATGCTCGGATCCTTTTCAACAAAGCCCCCATCTAATAAGGGTTGAATCAGGGCAGCTAAAATAGGATCAGTCATTGCCATGACGATTATCGCAAAAATCGCCAGGGCAAATATGCGCCAATAAGGAACAACATACTGTAATAAGCGTAGGTAAAGTATTTTACTGCTCATTTCATTAAAACTTCCAAAGCTAAAGTGTTGTACTCCAATACAAATTAATAATTAATAATTAACAATTAACAATTATTCATTTATCCTGTTAAATTGACTTCAAAATAGATGTGATTACCCAATTTGTCATAAATTTGGTAAAATATTTCGGATGTATTTTATAAATAATAATGCGAATTAAGCGTTTAAATTGAATTTTTAAATTCAACGCTTTGGTTATTTTGGAATCCAACGCTTTGATTTAATAAAGTTTTTAAATTCTTAATTCGCATCATTATAGAATACTATATTCCTTTTCTTTGTACAGACATTTTTTTTAGAATCAGAATTTTCAGAATTTTTGAATTTTCAGAATTAAAACTCAAGTGAGTTTTCAATATAGATATTCAGATAAATAAATTCACTAAAAACCTCAGAGGTTTTGAAAACCTCTGAGGTTTGAATCCAACTATTTTTCTGAACATCTATAAAAAGTTTTAAATTCTGTTAATTCTTAAATTCTGTTAATTCTGATTCTAATAATTGAAATTGATTTAAATCAATGACTTATAAAAAATTATCCTGTACAAAGATTCCTTTTATGTACTTTCTTTACTCACAAATGGAGAATTAAATCATTATGTCAATAGAACTATGGATTCCACTGCTTTGTGCAATTGGAGCGTTGATATACGGTATTGTATCAATAAAATGGGTGTTAGCACTCCCTGCTGGCAATGAACGTATGCAGGAAATCGCTTTAGCTATTCAACAAGGCGCAAATGCCTATTTAAATCGGCAATATGCCACTATTTCTGGCGTGGGACTTATTATTTTCGCAGTTATTGGTTTTGGGCTTGATTGGTTGACTGCCATTGGTTTTGCCATAGGTGCTATCAGTTCCGCTGCCACAGGTTATATTGGCATGAATATCTCAGTGCGTGCCAATGTTCGTACAGCGCAAGCGGCGAATGAAGGTTTAAATTCTGCATTAACCGTCGCTTTCCGCAGTGGTGCAATCACAGGATTATTAGTGGTTGGCTTAGGATTGCTCGGTGTAGCAGGCTATTATGCTGTACTGCAAATGATGTTGCCAGAAGGCGGCACGACTATGGTTAATCTCGCTCCCCTGATTGGCTTAGGTTTTGGTGGTTCCTTAATTTCTATTTTCGCTCGGTTAGGCGGTGGTATTTTCACCAAGGGTGCAGATGTTGGCGCAGATTTAGTCGGTAAAGTTGAAGCAGGTATTCCTGAAGATGATCCCCGTAACCCTGCCGTGATTGCTGACAACGTAGGTGATAATGTCGGTGATTGTGCAGGTATGGCAGCCGATTTATTTGAAACTTATGCAGTGACGATTATTGCAACCATGCTTATCGCGGGTTTGGTTTTTGTTGGTAGTAATGGAGAGGTTGATGAAGTGATGGCTAATAAAGCCATTTTATTACCCCTCGTATTGGGTGGCGTTTCCATCATCGCTTCTATCATCGGCACTTATGTCGTCAAAACGACTGATGGTAAAAAGATTATGTGGGCTTTGTATAAGGGTTTAATACTCTCTGCAGTCATTGCCGCTATTGCCTTTTACCCAATCACAGTATGGCTTATGTCAGGCGTGGAAGCATTTACATTTAAGGGATTTGCTGGAGATATAAGCTATTCCGTGATCAATATTTACGGTGCCGCCATCATTGGTTTAGTTTTGACTGCATTATTGGTTGTCATCACTGAATACTATACCGCCACTGAATTTAGCCCAGTGCGTAAAATTGCTCAAGCCTCCACTACGGGACACGGCACCAACGTCATTGCTGGAATCGCTGTTTCTATGGAATCCACCGCTTTACCTGTATTAGCAATCTGTGCCAGTATTGGTGGCGCGTATTATCTTGCTGGTATTTATGGTATTGCTATCGCAGCCACTTCCATGTTGTCCATGACAGGTATTATTGTCGCATTAGACGCTTATGGTCCTGTGACTGATAACGCGGGCGGTATCGCTGAAATGGCTGGACTTGATGACAAAGTCCGCAGTATCACTGATCCATTGGATGCGGTCGGTAATACCACTAAAGCCGTGACTAAAGGTTATGCCATTGGTTCTGCTGCTTTAGCCGCATTAGTCTTGTTTGCGGACTACCAGCATAAAGCCTCTGAACATCTGGGAGTGGACACAATTGCTTTCGATTTGTCCGATCCGAGGGTCATTATTGGCTTATTTATCGGCGGTATGATTCCCTTCTTATTTGGCGCGATGGCTATGAAAGCGGTAGGACGCGCTGCGGCTAGTGTCGTTATAGAAGTCCGTCGCCAATTCAAAGAAATTCCCGGCATTATGGAGGGAACAGCCAAGCCTGATTATTCCAAAGCAGTAGATATGCTCACAAAATCGGCAATATCTGAAATGATTGTGCCATCCTTATTGCCCGTGTTAGTGCCTATTGTTGTGGGATATACATTAGGCATTCAAGCCCTGGGCGGTTTATTGCTCGGCACCATTGTTACCGGCTTATTTGTCGCTATTTCCATGACAGTCGGCGGGGGTGCTTGGGATAACGCCAAGAAATATATTGAAGATGGCAATCACGGTGGCAAAGGCTCCGACGCACATAAAGCGGCAGTCACCGGTGATACCGTTGGCGATCCGTACAAAGATACGGCGGGTCCTGCAATTAATCCATTGATTAAGATTATCAATATTGTGGCTTTGTTGATTGTGCCGTTGTTGTAATTTGAAATAAGCGTGAGGTGTGTTTCACGGTAGGATGGTGCGTGAGGCGCACCTTATGCTTGCTGTTTAATCCTTTCAGGTGAAAAATGAAATATGTTGACTTACAAAGCAGCGTATAAATTTCTTGATGAAGGTGTCCATGCCGAAGTTTTAGATTTTCCTGGCACCATTAGCTTTGCTACCAATCTTCAAGAAGCACGTCGATTATTAGCCAGTGCATTAGTTGACATGTCTGAAACCAACTTGATGCAAGGAGAATCTCTGCCTAAACCTGATCCTTCATGTACTGATTTTGAAGCAGATTTAGAAGAGCCGATACATTTGTTATTGACAGCAACCCATCGGGTGCGTGTGGTACCAGAGGAGGATATGTATGAAGCGGCGTGATTTGCTGAATTATCTAAGCAAACAAGGTTGCCAGTTTGTACGTGAAGGCTCCGAACATTCTATTTGGGAGAATCCAGTCATTAATCGTCGTACTTCAGTACCACGTCACCGCAAAATTCCTATTTTTACAGTCAAACAAATTTGCAAACAATTAGGTATTTCAGCACCTTAAATGAAGACTATGTCTTTCGTTAAAATTTTTGCGGGAAGGAGTTTGTAACCCTGTTCATAACTTTTAGTTTAGTAATAGAAAATATAAGGAGCAGGTTGCAAACAGGCTCCTGCTCAAAAAAAACAAACGAATTTTATTTTTAATTCTGAAGATTCTCAAATTCTGTCAATTCTGATTCAAATAAAAATGGTAGCCATATAAAATTATCTTTGACAATTGGCTTAGCGAGCGTAGGGTCAATATCATTAAGTTAAGCCTTGGAGTCCATTCGAGGTTTGAGTTTTTCTTCAAAAAACT
>JAOZSV010000262.1 GCA_029939505.1 Thiotrichaceae bacterium
TGCCAATGGCAATTTGAAAACGATTACTAATGCTGCTGGCCATCAGACGCAATTCGTTTATGACGAGAACAATAACCTGTTGTCGGTGACGAATGTGTTGGGTAAACAGATTAAATTTGTGTATGAAAACAATCTGTTGCAGAGTATGACTGACCCATTGGATAATGTGACCCACTATACTTATAATAGCGATGGGCAAGTGTTGACTCAAACCCGTCCCAAAGGTGGAGTGACGGCTTATGCGTATGAACAAGGCAAACTGGTTCATCTCACAAAACCGGATGGTGTGGTTTATGTTTTGGGTTACGACGCGGCGGGGCGTTTAACCACTCTCACTGATGTTGATCACAACACGACAACCCTTGCCTACGATGGTGTTGATCGGCTAAACAAAGTGATTAATCCATTAGGGCATGAAGTCAGCATGACTTATGATAGTCGCAATAACCTACTGACTTTCACCGATGCAAATGGTCATGTCACGCATCGCCATTATGATGGTAGTGACAATATGGTGAGCCAAATCAATGCTTTAGGGCAGAAAACGCGCTATGAATATGATGGCGAAGACCGTTTAATTCGGGTAATTGATGCTTTAGCGCATGTCACGGAATTGGGTTACGATGCTGCCGGGCGTTTAATTAGCATCACCAATCCATTAGGTGAAACTCAGACACTGGAATACGATGCTGCTGATAACTTGCTCAAGCGTTTTGATGCGTTTGGTAAATCGGTCGTGTCGCTCAACTATGATCCGTTGAACAATCCGACTCAAGTGACGGATGCTTTGAACCAAAGTAGCCGCTTTGAGTATGATGAATTGAGTCGGCTGACAAAAAGCACTGATCCGCTGAATCGGGTAAGCCAATTTGGTTATGACGATTTAAATCGGTTAGTGTCGAGTGTGGATGCGTTGACGGGGGAAAGTTCGCAAGGCTTTGATGCCGATGGTAATAAAGAGAGCCTGATTGATCCCAACGACAATGAAACCCAATTTAACTTTGATTTAAGTGGTCGTTTGGTTCAAGAAACCTTAGCGACGAGTGACAAAGTTAAGTACACCTATAATGCCCGCGATTTGTTAGTATCAGTTACTAATAGCCGTAATCAGCAACGCCAGTTTGAATACGATGCGGCTGGCAGGTTGACCAGTTGGACTGATCCTGATGGCAGTGTCTCTTATACTTATGATAAGAATGGCAATGTCCTAACTGTCACTGATGCCAATGGTACCATTACCCGTGAATACGATAAACTCAATCGCGTCACCAAATACTCCAACCATCAAAGCAATACCCTACAATACGCTTATGATGAAGTCGGCAATTTGATCACCTTAACTTATCCAGATGGCAAGCCAGTGCATTATGAATACGATGCTGCGAGTCAATTGGTTAAAGTGATTGATTGGGCAAATCGTGTGACGGTAGTTGATTATGATAAAAATGGTAGTTTAATCAGTACTTTACGTCCAAATGGCACAAAAATGACTCGTATCTATGATGATGCGGGACAACTGAAGCAGCAGAAGGATATCGTGGTTGCCACTTCTGAAGTGATTAGCCAATTTGATTTCAGCTACGACGCTGCTGGCAACATCGTTAAAGAAGAAACCAGCCCCGAAGTTGATCCAAACATTAATCTGGATATGACCTATCAAGCAGCGAATCGCCTAGCCACCGTTGATGACAAAGTGGTACAATTCGATGCCGATGGTAATATGACAAAAGGGTCTTTGGCGGGTGAATTGACGAACTTTGGGTTTGATTCACGCAATCGGTTAATTCAAGCTGACTCAACGGTTTATCGCTATGATGCCGAAAATCAACGGATTGGAATTAACCAGATTCAATATGTGGTTAATTCACAACCTGCTTTGAGTCAAATTTTTGTGAAAACCGAAGCTGATGGCACACAGACGTTTTATGTGTATGGTTTAGGATTGATTGGGCAAGAGCAAACTGGAGAGTACCTAAGTTATCATTTTGATTTGCGGGGCAGTACGGTTGCATTGACGGATGAAAACAAACAGGTTGTTGAGCGGTTTCAGTATTCTCCTTATGGCGTTTTGCTTAGTGGTGATGCTTCGATAACGCCGTTTTTGTTTAATGGTATGTATGGGGTGATGACGGATAGTAATGGCTTGTACTACATGCGTGCAAGGTTCTACAGTCCGGCAATAAGAAGATTCATTAATCAGGATATTCTGTTAGGGAATATTAATGAAGGCCAGACTTTGAATCGGTATGCTTACGTGACTGGACGGCCAGTGAGTTATGTGGATCCGTTTGGATTAGGGGCTTGTTATGTGTTATTTCCAAATTATCCAATTACATATGCTCCTGGACGAACCAGTACTTGGTTAGGAGGACATGCTGGCATTCTTGGTTATGATGATGAAAGTGGTACTACTTGGTATTATCAATATGGAAGGTACTCGCCAAATAGTAGAGGGATTGTTGGTAAAAGGCTACCGGATAAACAAGGGAATATTCAAAAAATAAAAATTCCTAATTTAGTATTTGGGCCAGATGGCTATCCTACGCCGGAATCAATAAAGCGACTAAAAAAGGCTTTATCGCGTAATGCTGGTAAAGGCACAGAGACTAAATTGAAATACTGTTTTTCCTTTGTCGATGAAAATAAAGTGTATGACTATATAAATGATATAGCTAATAATTCCGAACGTCGAGCTTATAGTTGGTATCCTTGGCCTTTTTCAAATCATTGCCGCAGCTTTGCCAATAAAGCGTGGTGGGCTGGATTGGGATTTTGACGATGAATATTAAATCGGATATGTTAGTTGTGCTGTTAGTGATTGCTTTTGTTATTTGTTTTCTAGGCTGTATTTTCTTTGCTTATCTATGGATTGATACCTCAATATCACTAGCCTATTCAGATACGAGCTATCAAAAATCTCTTGGGCTTAAGCATGCCTTGTCTTTGCTAGAAAACGAATGGGTTGGTATATCTGAATCGGAGTTGCTTGAAAAACTGAAAGCAGAAGCGGCTCATCAACCAGACGAAAAGATTGTGATTTTCAAAGATGATGAATCAGATACGATTGTGTTTGATACTATCTACTTTGAGTTGGAATCTGGAAAACTGAAACGAATTACACTATCAACCTGGGGTGATGAGTAACTCGTAAGCCGTATATGTTTGATTGATAAATTGTCTTATGTAAGGTGCATAAGCGATAGCGTCATGCACCATTCATATTTGACCACGATTTGATGATTTTTGGTGTATGACGCTTCACTTATACACCCTACGCGAGCTCAGGATAATGGTGTTAATGGTTTAGCGAGCAAGCGTAGGATGGGTAAATTGTAGCGAGCGAGCGTAGGATGGGTGAATTGTAGGGTGGGTAGAGCGACAGCGAAACCCACCTTTTTCTACACAAAAATGGTGGGTTTCGTACCTCTACCCACCCTACGCTTGCTCCGTCTCTTATACTTATGACAAGAATGGCAATGTCCTAACTGTCACTGATGCCAATAGCACCATTACCCGCTTCTACGATAAACTCAATCGCGTTACCAAATACACCGATACTCAAGGCAATACCCTACAATACGCCTATGATGAAGTCGGCAACTTGGTCACCTTAACTTATCCCGATGGCAAGCAAGTCCATTATGAATACGATGCTGCGAGTCAATTGATTAAAGTGATTGATTGGGAAAATCGTGTGACGGTATATGATTATGATAAAAATGGTCGTTTAATCAGCACCTTGCGTCCAAATGGCACCCATAAGACTCGTGTCTATGATAAGGCGGGACAACTGAAGCAACAGAAGGATATCGTGGTTGCCACTTCTGAAGTGATTAGCCAATTTGATTTCAGCTACGACGCTGCTGGCAACATCGTTAAAGAAGAAACCAGCCCCGAAGTTGATCCAAACATTAATCTGGATATGACCTATCAAGCAGCGAATCGCCTAGCCACTGTTGATGACAAAGTGGTACAATTCGATGCCGATGGTAATATGACGCAAGGGCAATTGGCGGGTGAGTTGGTAGATTTGGTGTTTGATTCGCGGAATCGGTTAATTCAAGCAGGCGACACCGTTTATCGCTATGATGCTGAAAATCAACGGATTGGGGTTAATCAAACTCAGTTTGTGGTTAATTCGCAACCCGCACTGAGTCAAGTTCTAGTTAAAGAAGAGAATGGACAGAAAACGTTTTATGTCTATGGCTTGGGCTTGATTGGGCAAGAGTCAAATGGTGAATACCTGAGTTATCACTTTGATTTTCGTGGAAGTACCGTTGCCTTAACTGATGAAAGCAAACAGGTTGTTGAGCGGTTTCAGTATTCTCCTTATGGAACTTTGCTCAGTGGTGATGCTTCCAAAACTCCATTTCTGTTTAATGGTATGTATGGGGTGATGACGGATGAATCTGGTCTTTACTACATGCGAGCTAGGTTTTATAGCCAGGAAATCAGACGGTTCGTTAATCAGGATGTTTTGCTTGGGGATGTTTTTGAAGGGCAAAGCTTGAATCGGTATGCTTATGTGACTGGAAGACCAGTTAGTTTTATTGATCCGTTTGGGTTATCAGGAAAAGACACTATTGATGGATTTAGAGACGGCTTTGTCGGTGCAATTATTGGGGGTGGGATTGCGGCCATAATAGTAGCAACGCTACCAGTTTCTGGCCCCATCTCTGCAGGTGTAATGACTGCTATTGCACTTACAGGCTCGGCAGCAGGTGGATTTTTTGCAGGGGCCAATGGTTACGAATATTTTGTTGGAGAAGATTATTGGAGCGGTGAAAAACTAACTTCCAGTGAAATAGATTATCGGGGAGGACGTGTATTAATGGATGCTATTACTCTTGGTGCGGGATGCTGGTTCCGCATACCCACTCGTGATCTTAAAGCTTTATCTGACTGGGAATGGTTAAAACTATCGCCAGGTGAACGTATGGCCTATGACAATGGGTTGACAACTGTATCAGACGAATTATTTGGAAAAATAGGTAAGTTAGCACCACAGCAACGTGGAATAGATATCCGTAATACAGATTGGCCAAATGCGCTTGGAAATGCTGGTTCTGGTCCAGGCCCTGGAGGAAGGTTCGCTTGGCCTTTTATTTTTTCAGGTTCGGAATCTTGCGGTGATTGTTATCCGTGGTAGGCAAGTATCAAATTGCAATGAAATAATTCGGACATTTTTTGTAACTAATTTATTCTTGATTATTTATGACATTAAATTATAGTGGTGGCAGGCATAGAAGGTACTAATCCCAAAAGATAATTGTTAAATGTTTACTGAATTTGGGTTCCTTATTTTAGTTCCTTCTATGCTCGCCATGACTATAGTCTACATATTAAAAAAACTGTCCGAATTGTTGAAATTGTACAGTGAGTAATCTGAAAAATAAAGCTGTCCTACATAATATTTTGGGTGTTGTCTAGGAAAATCTACCTCAAGATGAAATACGAATTTGACACTATGTTCATATTTTTTCAGTGTAAAATTAAAATCCCTATATTCACCCTAAAGTATATTTTCTTAGACAACACCCCATTTACTATTATGAATAAATTTTTGGAAATTGTAACATATATCTTTTTTAGTATATTGCGAAATAATATTTATTTATTTATTAGCGCATTAGTATGTTTACCTGTATTTTTATTGTTAGATAATTTTGGATTACCGGAACTAGAGGCTGTTATTTTAGCTACCATATGTGGACTGCTTGCACCTTTTATTTTCTTAAAATTGTTAACTTTTTTTAGTGACAAAAATAAGAAAAATAGCAAGTAAATCAAGGGGGCAGAGTACTCTCTTCTTCCAGAAGAGGGGCCTCGATTTTTTTGATTTACTCAAGCGTTTTGACGCACTTGGCAAACAAGTCGTGTCATTTAATTATGATCCGTTGAACAATCCGACTAAAGCCAGGTAGGCCGTTGCACACGTCTTTTTGTGTGCAGGGAGGCATTCGGGGCTGAACCTGATGACAGTGTTTCTTATACTTATGATAAGAATGGCAATGTCTTAACTGTCACTGATGCCAATGGTACCATTACCCGCTTCTACGATAAACTCAATCGTGTCACCAAATACTCCAACCATCAAGGCAATGTTTTGCAGTATGCCTATAATGAAGTTGGTAATTTAGTCACCTTTCGAGGTTTGAGTTTTTTGAAGAAAAACTCAAACCTCGAAAACTTATCCCGATGGCAAGCAAGTCCATTCGAGGCTAAAGTTTTTCTTCAAAAAACTTTAGCCTCGAAATGAATACGATGCTGCAAGTCAATTGGTTAAAGTGATTGATTGGGCAAATCGTATAACAGAATATCATTATGATAAAAATGGTAGTTTAATCAACTCGTAAGCCGTATATGTTTGATTGATCAATTGTCTTATGTAGTGTGCATAAGCGATAGCGTCATGCACCATTCATATTTTGA
>JAOZSV010000263.1 GCA_029939505.1 Thiotrichaceae bacterium
TCGGGTTACGTTATCACGCGACGCTTGATAAGCTAACCCGACCTACCATACTTTCGCCTCGAAGGGAACCAGAAAAAAAATATTTCTTTGCCGCTGGAGTATTAAACGGAAATAAAATCATGTCCTACGGTACATTAAAAACTTATGAAGAGGTTGCACTCAAATTTGAAATTCAATTACAGGAACAAATTTTTATACAACAAAAAGAATTTCATATCAGTGAAGAAATGTTAGGCTTCATTCAAAAAAATCTGCAACGTCGTCGTAATTATGTCAGTGAAAGTGCGATTTGTGAAACAATGATTTCGCCTATCTTAAATTTGGTTGCCAATGTCAATGATTTGCCAGTTTGGTCACATATGCGTTTTGATGTGGATGAAACAGCCGGGTTGATAGGTGTACCCGATTTTCTGATTGCGCCAGCCTCTCCTATTGGTACCACTTTTACTCACCCTGTTATTTGTGTCGCTGAGGCAAAGAAAGAGAATTTTAATGAAGGCTGGGCACAGGCTCTGTCTGAAATGATAGCGGCACAACGTTTTAATCAGGATGAATTAATGGAAGTTTTTGGTATTGTGACGACAGGCAGCATTTGGCAATTTGCCGTTTTAAAAGAGAAAATTTTGAGAATGGACGTGATTAGCTATTCTGCATTAGAAAATTTGCCAAAATTATTTAACTGTTTAAATTGGTTATTTTCCGAAACGAAAGCTCAAATTCAAACGGGTCAATACTGAAGCATAAGTTTCTCGTTCCCACGCCGGCGCGTTCATCGTTAGACATCTTTCCTAAATAGGACTACACCTCAAGTTGACAAGAGCAGCAACCAATCGCCATGTTAAACCATAATTTTTATGTTTACCTCGATAAACATCTTTAACACAACGAAAAATTTTACATAATCGATTAATATTTTCAATCAAAATACGTCTTTTTGAAAGAGCTTTATTATGGGCTTTAGCTTGAGCAGTGCGAGGAATTCCCTTTTTCTTTATGTATGACAGAGTTTTCGTGAAACTTATTTAAACCCTGATATCCTGAATCGGCAAGAAGTTCTGAGTCTGGATGTATCAAAACATCACTTTCGAGGTTTGAGTTTTCAAAAAAACTCAATTCGAGGTTCAAGTTTTTTCAGTAAAAAAAACTTGAACCTCGAATCGAACTTTAAATATTGAAAAGTCATGTTGTTTACCTTTTGCACAATCAACCGATAAAATTTCTCCAATAGTGGAAGCGAGTATTTGAACTTTTACAGTATTCGAGGTTCAAGTTTTTTGAAAAAAAACTTGAACCTCGAATGTCTTTTTTTCTGGCCAGAATAATACGACTTTTGACCTTTAACAGGGCGCTCTATGGGTTGTTCTGTTACATCTATAATCACGGTATCATGCGGATTTTCCAGTAAATTTTTACGATTTGGAAGAGTTTCAACTTTAACAAGAATTCTGGAGTAACGAGAATAAATTTTATGACAATAAGACTCACTTATATCAAAAACGTCAGCTAAATTGGCAAAAGTTGGATAATGACGAAGATAATAAATTGTTAACAATACACAATCTGTTAAAGAAAGTTTGGATTTTTTAACACCACGTTGTCTCAGTGGGTTATGTTTCTTCTCTTCTTCAATATAAGTTTCTGTTTTATCACATCAACTTTGGAAGTCTTCTTTTGATATTTCTGTTATTCGTTTGAATTTTTCAGGTGTTTCTGTTTCAATTGCTTTGTATTTTTTCATGGTATTTCATTGTTGAGGGATTGAGTATTTTAACACAATTGGGTTTCATACGCTATTTAGGAAAGATGTCTAATGATTTACGTCTAATGGCATCGTCCTCAGCCAGGTAGCCCTGTAGCCAGGTAGGGTGGGCAACGTCTTTTTATTGCCCACCACTGACTGCAAAAAGGTAAAACCTCAAAACACCCTTCGAGGTTTGAGTTTTTTTTTCAAAAAAACTCAAACCTCGAACCCAAAATCAACTTAAAGCCTCAAGTCGTTTGACTTGGGGCTTTTTTTTTCTGGAAACACGAGCGAAGCGATATCAACGTTGATGATTTGATGAGATTTTGAGGAAGGGATTGTTTAAGGGGTTGTTTATGCTGTTAGATATGTTATACTGAATTTTATTTCGTTCCCACATTGATTAATGGTGGGTTTAGCTTCGCTGACTTTGAGAGGTTGCAAAAATGAAATCTCAGATAATAGGGGAAAATAGGGGACAGACCTAGCCTGTCGAAATGGATTAAAAATTCATTTCTGTTTTTTATAAATGACTGCGTACCTTAACCTCTTATAACTACTCATCATTGAACTATTGTTCAAGCCATTTTTCAGTAAAAAATGAGTGTAACTTGATGATTTATATCATAAAACAAAATAATTGTCGGATTCCATGTAGGGACACGCCTTAATGAATAATCTTGAAGCAAAAAAATAGAAATAATCGTTTTGTATTTCGACAGGCTAGGACAGACCACATTTAATATTGAGCAAGGGCTAGGCTCGAATTTTATGGACTCGAATTTTATGCTAATATCTCCTCATGCCGCGCTGCCCAAGAATACATATTGACGGTTTACCGTTTGCAACAAAAGTAGGGGACACGTTTTATTCTTTCAATGGAAAATGTGGTCTTTCCCCCATTTTTCCTTAAAATATTTGAACACCACTCTTTAATTTGACTTACGTCAACCAAATTATTCAAGAAACTCTTGGATCATAATATGATTACACACACAAGCATTAAAAATTTCAAATCCCACCGCGAAACCTCGCTGTCGTTGTCTGGCCTGAATATTCTGACTGGATTGAATGGCGTAGGGAAATCTTCGGTATTTCAGGCATTATTGTTGTTGCGGCAATCGTATTTGAAAAACAGACTCTATGAAGGAATTGACCTCAATAAACCATTGTGTAAAATTGGATTAGTGGGTGATGCCCGCTATCAATATGCCAGTGATGATGTCATTGAATTTGGCATAGAGATAGATCAACAACAAAATTTATGTTGGCAATTTCAGAGTAATGAACTTGACTCCACCTTTCTCAAGCTCGCCAATAAGCCGGCGTATTCGCATTTAAACCAAATCAGTTTGTTCAATCGCAAATTTCAATATTTAAGTGCCGCACGTCTCGCACCACAAGAAAGTTATCCGAAAGACAGCTATTCTGTCGAGAAGGAACGTCAAATTTCCGATGAACTGGGTAAATGCGAGTTGATAGCTCATTTCCTTTACTATTACGGTCGCTCAGAACCAATTCAGTTTGAAAATTTAAAATATCCCCAAAGCCACAATGACTTGTTATCTCAAACCAATGCGTGGTTTAGGGAGATTAGTCCCAATGACCACGTTATTGTTAAAGATAACAAAATCAATTTTGAAATGAAGTACCAGTTTAATTTGGAAAACAATCAACTTTCACCCAATGAATTTAAAGCCGAAAATGTGGGGTTTGGCATTTCGTATGCGTTACCGATTATTGTCGCGGTGCTAGCGGCTGAAAAAGACAGTATCCTTTTAATTGAGAATCCTGAATCGCATCTGCACCCACAAGGACAAGCCAAACTGGCCGAATTAATGGCGTTAGCCGCTCAAAATGGTGTTCAAATCTTTATAGAAACTCACAGTGAGCATATTATTAATGGTACATTGGTTGCAGTCAAAAAATATCAGAGTGAGCAAAGGGGTATTGCTCACGACAAAGTCCTTTCGAGGTTCAAGTTTTTTTACCGAAAAAACTTGAACCTCGAAATCTATTATTTTGAACGGGACGAAACTCATCACGCCACTCAATCCATAGAAGTTCCGGTATTGGAAGGCGGACGCATCACATACCCACCACGAGGATTTTTTGACCAGTTTAAAAAAGATATTAAAACGTTGATGGGATTTTAATAGATGACGGAAATCAAATGTTTTGTTCTACTGCCGGTACTCACTCGAAATGAATCAATCTTTCAGAGTGAATCCCTATATCAGAGTATTGACAACCTTAATCGCTTTCAGGAATTTTTGCACAATTACCAAAAAATGATAGAAATAGTGGAGCGTGAAAAGGGAGCAAAAATCATTTATGATGCAGAGAATATCAAGGAATTTCAGCAACAAATGAACGGACTAGACGATGAATTCATGTCTCTACAATATGCTTTTTATACGCTTCTGAGTCCTGCTGAAAATTTTCGTGAAAATTCCAAACAAGCGGCTGATTGCTTGTATTTGATTTGGGATTTGAACCAGTTTACTGGTATTCAAATTAGCGGTAATGGTACATTCATAATAAAAGACTCTATTAGTCTGGACTTTCTTCCATTATCCCATCTTTTCCTTCTTTGATATTCTGGATTTAACTTATAATCTCCCCCAGCAAGCATTTCTTTTATGCTCTTTACTGGATAACGTGCTTGTTCAGTAACAATTCGTATTTCACCTCTTTTATATTTTTTATTTATATCCTCATCTGACATAGTGACCAAATTATTTGGGGATTTCACGATACTGAAATCTTCTCCATCTATTTTTTTCATATAATCTCCTTTATATTCTACTTTTTATCTTTACACATAATGCCTAAGTTGAGCAGTTAAAAATGAGTCGGATAAGTGGGACACACTCGTTTTGCACACCCTACCCGGCTCCGAAACACGTCGGGGAAATGATGTTTTAACGATGGGCAGCAATCTTGCCCACCCGTCTGAAAGGGCGAATGCAGATGAGGTTTATTTAGGTGTTTGAGCGAAAAGTACTCAATAATCTCAATCTTATGTTAAGTATAACAGATTAACGCAATAACCAACCACTTGAGCAAGATTGAAATATCATCAATTCATCAACGTTGATATCGCTTCGCGATTCGTTTCCATAAGCCCCAAGTCAAACGACTTGAGGCTTTAAGTTGATTTTGGGTTCGAGGTTTGAGTTTTTTTGAAAAAAAAACTCAAACCTCGAAGGGTGTTTCTCGTTCCCACGCGCTGGCGCTCATCGTTACATATAATTATTTAAGCATTTGATTTTAAAGCAATTTGTCGATTTGTAGGGTGGTTTCGAGGTTTGAGTTTTTCCTTAAAAAACTCAAACCTCGAAAAGTGTTTTTTTGCCCACCTTTTAAAGCTAAGGAAGGTGGGCAACCAAAACACCTTGCCCACCCTACTTTTTGACTTCGTTCCTTTCGAGGTTAAAGTTTTTTCTTTAAAAAAACTTTAACCTCGAAACCACCCTACATCTAAAAATGCTTTGGTTTAGCTGATATGCCAGTCAGTTCATAGATTAATTTATAGGATTCAAAGGCTTTCTTACGTTTTCCCAGTTTACTGAAGATTTTTGCACTCACTTTAAGCAAGTTCACCTGATCCTTCATCAAAGCGGAATTTTCAGCTATTTCTAATTCTTCGTAAATATCAAGTGCCTTATCACAATATAACAATGCTCCATCTAATCTATCGTTTTGATACAAAACAAAAGCGATATTTTTAAGCACTTTTGCACGATTAATATCAAATTTGTTTGATTTGATCAGAATGGGCGATTTATAGAGAGTCAATGCGTTATGGTATTCTATAAAACTCTCATCTAATTTCTTTTCTTTATACAATTTGAAAGCGGCGAATTCTAATTTTTGTGCACGTTTAAGAAAAGACTGGGTCCGTTTGATAACGAATGTTTTAAGGAAAAATAATAACACAAAAGCAATGATTACTATTGTTGCCGCCGAGATTTTTAAAACAATATTCAGAAATGAAATGCAGAGTAAAAGGGCAATGGTTTTTTTGAATCGTTTTGCATAAATAAGAAAAGGGACTAAAAATTCAAGAAAGATGAGCATATTTGAAATAGAAATGGCTTGAAAAATAATTAAACATGAAATGCCGAGTAAAAAGATGAGAATTTCTTTATAACCCACTGACTCTGCTTCTTCAAAATAATAATCCACCGTTTTATTGAATGTCTCGCTTAAAATATATTGGAAAACGAATTGCAATATGTCTTTGAAGGAACTGATGGGATTGCTGAAAAATTCAAAGACTTCTCCCAATAATCTAAAAAGTGTTTTGGATTTGATTTTATTGGCGCACCATAACGGGATTATGATAATTGCCATAATCAATGAAACGATTACTATAATAACAATTTCAAATAAGTCTTTTTCAGTCATGCGATTCCTCCCCTTGTTCAAATTTAACCCGTTTTAAACCGGCTTATGCACATTCCCAAATCACAACTCTTTGGGATACGCACCAGTCAAATCGTAGATAATCTCATACCGTTTATATGCCTCACTACGCCGCCCCATTTCGAGCAAAAGTTCTGCGCTGACTTTCAAAGCCCTCAGATGAACCTATCCCACTATTCGTTTTTGAGCTTAGAAATCTTTGGAAAAATCGGATTTCTTAAACCTCATTTTTTGGTCAAAAATCCAACTATTTTTAT
>JAOZSV010000432.1 GCA_029939505.1 Thiotrichaceae bacterium
AGGCGATGTCAATCCGGTTGCCGCTCTTAATAACCAGGGCGAAGTCATTGCCCAACACGTTTACACCAGCCGGGTAGGTGGGCAAAGATTGGCCAATAAATCAGTTGTTTTTGAACATTTTTGTTGGATGTGCTGTTGGTGCCGGTATTGAACTGATTTGGCAACTGCTGGTTGATGGCAAAAGTTTGGCTTGTGTCAATTGGTCAAGCGTTGCGACGGAAGCCCTGGGTGGTTGTGCCGGGAACATGGGTGCGAGTAAGTTAGCGAAGTTGCTCAAAAAAATGTTTGGTTGCAATAGCTTCACCGCCGAAACCCTAGTCCATACTGAAAATGGCCTCAAACCCATCTCTGAAATCAAAGTCGGTGACAAAGTTCTTTCCTACGACGAGAGAACCGAAACCACGAGCGACCAACCCGTGATGACCGTGATTCAAGGTGAAAAGCAATATCAAATCATCAAGATAACGCTAAACTCCGGCGAATCCATTGAAGTCACCGCTGAACATCCCTTCTATATTAAGGGCAAAGGTTGGAACCCTGCGAACAGCTTGAAAGTTGGACAAGCCCTGCAATTGCACAATGGCACGACGGTGGTTGTCAAGGAAATTGATACATCGGTTCGGCTTGAAAAGGTGTATAATCTGACGGTTGCCAATACCCATAACTACTTTGTTGGTGTGGATGGGGTGTTGGTGCATAATGCATCAAAAGGAAAGAAAGGGAAGTGTTTTAGAGGCGGAAAGAAGAAGAATAGAGATAATTGGTATGGAAAGAACGAAAAAGAATTCCAGAAATGGTGGCATAGAGAAGGAAAAAAAGAATTCAATGATGGTATGGATATTGAGGATGCTGCTAATGCTCAGGAAGCATTTGATTACTGGGAATCTATCGGTAAGCCTAAGGTGAAATAGTAGTCAATTTTGGCTAAACCTATGAACTTATCCCATTATTCAAAAATGCAGAACAATGAATAAAAATATTTTTGTTTTTGACAACGAGGTTTAAGAAATCCGATTTTTTCAAAAAATCGGATTTTTAAGCTCAAAAACGAATAGTGGGATAGGTTCATCATTTACTATCTATTTTTGTAGATGAACAAATTTTAATGGGTATGATTTTTGATATAATTCATACCCATTATATTTAACATCAACATGTTAGCCTATATTTAAAAAATGGACTAAATGGATGAATGACAAATTGTTAATAAAAAAATTGAGAAAAGCGATAGAACTCAAAAGTGAAGAAGCTATAGAAGAGTTGGTTCAAAAAATTGGATTGACAAAAGTAGTTGAAGCAGTACCATATTTAATAACTTTGCTTAATGAGACAGACAATTGTTGTTTAAGAAATCTTGTTGCATTAGCATTAGCTGATATAAAAGATCAAAGAGCTTTAGAACCTTTGCTCTCCTTGATAAAATCAAAAAGAACTGAAAGATGTAGAGGAACATTAGTGTATGCCTTGCAGTCGCTAGATTGTGCGTCAATCTTGATAGATTTAGTTGATCTGGTTATTAATGGTGGGTTTGAGGTGAGTTGTGAAGCTTTTTATGCTATTGAATCAATAAGAACACCGCATTCGTCAAAAGAGGTTCAGCTTGGTTGTCAAAAGATTGAAACGGCTATAAACAGCGAACCATCTTTTGATCAAGATAAAATTGAGAGATTAAAATTGTTAAAACATTTATTAGAATCAAATTCAGATTAATCGGGGTCAGAGTAAACTTTGTCTCGTTCCCAAACTCTGTTTGGGAATGCCTTCCGCGTCGAACCGTTTCTTTCTCGTTCCCAAACTCTGTTTGGGAATGCCTTCCTCGACGCTCCGCGTCGAACAGTTTCTTTCACTCGTGCCCCGAATAACGGGCAACTTAAAGGCACGACGTTGGGTCAAGTCAGCACCAAGTTGACATCTAATCCGTTTGGTGAATTACAAAGCGAAA
>JAOZSV010000433.1 GCA_029939505.1 Thiotrichaceae bacterium
GATTGCCCCTACGACATAATCAGGGCAACCACAAGGGATTGCCCCTACGACATAAGAATATTGTAGGGGCAATCCTTTATGGTTGCCCTGAGTAGTTACAGCAGATACAATAAGTGAAGAGGTGAATTAAGAGTTAAAATAGGAGTTCGAGGTTTAAGTTAAAATGTAGGGTGGGCAATGTGTTTTGGTTGCCCACCTTCTAAAGCTAAGGAAGGTGGGCAAAAAAATACTTGCCCACCTACAGACTTTGAGCGTTTTTTAGAGTTCAACAGGGCAAAAACTAAAGATTTGGACGATTTTAACTCTTAATTTGCACCAGAATTACACCTCTTTTTCAAGCAAATAGCGATATGGTTTCATACGTCGCAACGCTTCTTTTTGCCAAGCATTGTTATGTTTATCCTCTTCAAGTGCGGTCAATAGTGAATGACAAAGAATTTGTAGTAAAATAGGACAACAGCCACTTTGTGCCAATATCCATTGAATGTCTTTCTTTTCAAAAGGTTGCGGTGAACTCGCGATTAACTCTAACGCCTCCGCCTCGGTAAAAGGACCTAAATTCAAAACATGCCCAAAAATATTGAAAAACGGAGAGGGTTTTTCATCATTAACTAATATATCTTCAGGCGCTTGATGGGCTGTGAATAAAAAACCGAGCTTGCCGCCCGCATGATTACTCCCTAAAGAGCGCATCCCCCACCAAAATTGTTCATCCAAATCAGGGGAAGCTAATCCCGCCCCAATTTCATCCAATAAAATCAGCGTTGGAATTTCCAAATAGTTATCCACTATTTCCATAAAGCTCACTAAATCAGTCGGCTCTGGCACGGGCATATCTAGTTCTATCAAAATATGTCGCAATAAACTTTCCTGATAACACATACGCGGATCTTGAAAATCCACAAAAACCCATTGATAACCAGGCATTAACCAATCATTACGTTGCCCTGGACGCAATTTTTCAGTCGGTGTATCAATAATATGACGCAAATAATGCAGCAAAGACGTTTTACCACTGCGTTTTAAACCAACAATGGCAATATGCTGCAAAGGCGTATATTTCCAAACATCAAAAATACGTTTGAGAATATATTCATGCCCAAAAAACTGGTGCGGCTCAGTAATTGGTGGTCCAATGACAAAAGGACTACTATGCCAGGTGCTTAAAAAAATAGGCAAACCTGATGTGGGGGCATCGGGCGGCGTTATGTTGACGAGTTCAAATCCCGCTGCTAACAGCAGTTCATCGCGTTCATCGACGCTCAAATTTAGGTGAGTGGCACAACGTAGCACCTCATCACGTTCAAATGGCAAACTCACATCATCCGTGATCCACTCTAGTAAAATATCACGACGCACTTTGATTTTCGCTGCTAATTCGGCATTGCTGATGCCGTTGCGTTTGATATAAGTTATTAATAGCTCGGCAAATGAGGGCATAGACAAATAACTTTTTTTATTGTAGAATGAACATCATTAGAAACAATCATACTTTAATTATTAATTATTAATATTAATTATTAATTATCAACTGGGGATGGAAAAATCATTATTAAGAGGTTCTTGCAAAACTCTGAACACACGATGTTTAAGCGATTTTTTCAAAAATCGAATCGAGGCTAAAGTTTTTTTGAAGAAAAAACTTTAGCCTCGATTTCTAAATCTCAACTCGAAAAAGCGAGTTTTGCAAGAGGCTCTTATTATTTTAAATTTCCCAGATTAACAATTATACTGAACGCAATTGCCAATTTGACCATTTTTGAAGAACAGGATTCGAGGCTAAAGTTCATGTAGGGTGGGCAATCTTTTACTGCCCACCATCCTCATTAAAAAAGTTAAGCTTAGGAATGTGCATAACTGATGTTACGCACTATGTTTCCAGGATGTTTAAGCGATTTCTGAAAAAAAATCGGATTTCTAAGCGGCGAAACGATGTT
>JAOZSV010000264.1 GCA_029939505.1 Thiotrichaceae bacterium
AGCGTTTTACGTTCGAGGTTTGAGTTTTTTGAAGAAAAACTCAAGTCGAGGCTAACGTTTTTTCTTTAAAAAAACGTTAGCCTCGACTCGAACTGATTTTAAAAATCTATCAGTTTGCCGATATTCGGCTATCGTTGTGACTTCACGAGAGCATGGGGAAAATTTGGACTTTCAGGATTAACAACGATCTTTTGGTGGGCTGGAGATATAATCAGATTCATATCCTCCATTGGAACAGAACCAAGAAGCACTTCATCACCCAGTACTAATGCACCCACAAAGCCATTTCTATTTTCAAATAACACTTCTATTGGAGCAACATAAGAAACCTTATGTTTGTGTCCATTGGCTACCGTGACTTCACGCTGGCTATTGGTTTCTAATTGAAGTTGAAGTGCAACATGTTCTGGTATGCAAAGAACCTATCCCACTAATACTTAACCAAAACAATACTTGTAGTTGAATAATAGTGGAATGGATTCATGTATTATAATATATCAACCAACATAAAAAATTAAATTGCTCGACAGAATTAATTATCATAATATTAATTATTAATAATTAATTATTATTACCCCATTTCTAAAAACTAAATTTGAGATTATTTGTGATTACTAAACTGCGTAATATCGCTATCATTGCCCATGTTGATCATGGCAAAACCACCCTTGTTGATAAGCTCCTGCAACAATCAGGTACATTGGGAGATCGTGGCAATAACATTGAACGAATCATGGATTCCAATGAATTGGAAAAAGAGCGGGGGATTACGATTTTATCCAAAAATACCGCAATTCGTTGGCAAGATTATCGAATTAATATTGTCGATACGCCTGGACATGCTGACTTTGGTGGTGAAGTTGAGCGCGTGTTATCAATGGTTGATTCAGTGCTATTGCTCGTTGACGCAGTGGAAGGACCTATGCCACAAACGCGCTTTGTCACCCAAAAAGCATTAGCGCGTGGTTTGCGTCCTGTCGTGGTGATTAATAAAATTGACCGTGATGGCGCACGTCCAGACTGGGTATTAGACCAAACCTTTGAATTATTTGACCGTTTGGGTGCAGATGATGCCCAATTGGATTTTCCAGTGGTTTATAGTTCAGCCCTTAATGGGTATGCCAGTGAAGACAGCGAAGTGCGCGAAGGGGATATGGAATACCTGTTTGAAGCCATTATCAAACATGTTCCGATTCCTGATGTCGATCCTGATGAACCGTTTCAATTGCAAGTCAGTGCTTTGGATTATTCCAGTTATGTTGGCGTGATTGGTATTGGACGGATTAATAGCGGGCGGATTAAAACAAATACGCCTGTTATTGTCGTGAATGCTGAGAACAAGCAACGTCAAGGGCGCGTATTGCAAGTATTGGGTTTTCATGGCTTGGAGCGAATAGAACGATCTGAAGCCAGTGCTGGTGATATTATTGCGTTTACAGGTATTGATAAATTAAACATTTCCGATACCCTTTGTGATCCTGAACATATTGTTCCCTTGCCTGCCCTCACAGTGGATGAGCCGACGGTGAGCATGACTTTTCAAGTCAACACATCGCCGTTTGCGGGAAAAGTGGGTAAATATGTCACCTCTCGTCAAATTCGTGAACGTCTTCAACGTGAATTATTGCATAACGTCGCTTTGCGCGTCGAGGAAACTGATGATCCCGATAAATTTCTCGTCTCTGGACGAGGTGAATTGCATTTGGGGATATTAATCGAAAACATGCGTCGCGAAAACTATGAACTCGCCGTTTCTCGTCCCAAAGTGATTCTCAAGGAAATTAACGGTGAACCTTGTGAACCTTACGAAAGTCTCACCGTGGATGTTGAGCAAGCACATCAAGGCTCAGTGATGGAATTATTGGGCGTGCGTAAAGCTGAATTACTCAATATGTCGCCTGATGAAAAAGGGCGAACGCGCCTTGATTTTATCATTCCAGCACGCGGATTAATTGGTTTTCGCACCGAATTTTTGACTGCAACCTCTGGTACAGGGCTGTTATATCATGTCTTTGAGCGTTACGCGCCTGTTAAGTCGGGTAAGATAGGACAACGGACTAACGGGGTTTTAATTGCTAATGGAGAGGGCAAGAGTTTAGGTTACGCGCTCTTTAACCTACAAGAACGGGGTCGTTTGTTGATAGGTCCTGGCGAAGAAGTGTATGAAGGTATGATTATTGGCATCCACTCACGGGGCAATGATTTAGTCGTCAACCCCCTCAAAGCCAAACAATTGACCAATATTCGCGCCGCTGGAACAGATGAAAATATCCTGCTAACGCCTCCTATAAAAATGGCATTAGAACAAGCCATTGAGTTTATTGATGATGATGAGTTGGTAGAGGTGACACCAAAAACGATTCGTTTGCGTAAGAAATTTTTAAAGGAGTTTGAACGCAAAAAACAGCGTAAAATTCTCCAAAGCTAATTGTTAATGGTTTCGAGGTTTGAGTTTTTGTCATCAGTAAAAACTAAAACTGGCGTAAACAATAGATGTTTTAATAGACAGTTATGTGGTTATTTCTTTTTAACCTTTTACTTGGAGGCAACCTGGGCAACTTAAAACGGGTCGAGCAGATGGAACGAGGCACCTCGCCGCGTTTTTCTTCAAAAAACTCAAACCTCGAATGGTTAATGGTTTCGAGGCTAAAGTTTAAAAAAAACTTTAGCCTCGAATTATGAATTATTCAAACCATTCACCATTTACCATTTACCATTCATCATTCATAATTCACCATTCATCATTGGAATTGCCGATGAAATCAAAATCACCGCATATTTTACTTGCCTCGCCAAATACACGGAAAATGTTGGAAAATATTCGACCTCTTCTAGATCAGAAGGCGTGTGACGCTATTCAAGAAGAGATAGATAAAAATGTCAAAGCACTCTTTGATTTGGGGCTTGAACATTTTCATTTTGCCAAACAGACACCAAGTCAATATTGGCGACAACGTATTTCTCGATTTTACTATGGTGCTTATAATGTACGCCGTGCTCTCCAACTCCATTACAACGGTGATTACAACACAGATGTCAGTGATCATAAAAATATTTATAAAATGCCAGATGATTTACCTCACAAAGAAACATACAAGCGCAGCCTTGTTGATATAAGAGATGATAGAAACATTGCTGACTACGAACACTCTGCATCTGAAAGTGATTTAACATTAACACAAGATAAAGTCGAAAAAATTGTCACCGATTTTATTGATGATGTGCGTACATTTTTAATTAACCGAGGAGTTTCTTTATGATTTTGACAAACGCATCCGAAAACAATGATATGCTTGAAGTCTTGGAAGCATTCAAACGACATTCGCGGCTATCAAGTGTCGATTTTAAAATCAAGGAATTTAACAACTATCTTTTGTTATATTTGGCAAACCCAACAGATCGATTCTTCGGGATATTAAATCGAATATTGGAAAATATTCCGGAAGAAAATCCATATCAGCAACACACAACCCTCCTAAAAAGACCAAAAGCCCCAAGTGAACGTTTGCTTCTATCTGAGGTGCAACTGCTGAGGACGGTATTGTCTGAAAGTTTGACGGTAACGCAACATAGCTTTGAAGATGATTTTTTTTCCAGATACACAGCTTCTGTACTCGGTGCAGAAGAACAAATTAAAAGTCACGGCAATCACATTGTTTATGGTCGTCGTGGTGCTGGTAAATCAAGCCTACTCGCGTTTTTTATGCACTCTCTTCGCAAGGAAAAAAAACCTTATGCGTGGGTTGCTATGCAAACTTACAGTGGTCGTGAAGATATTCAAGTTGTCACGGATGTTTTGATGGAAATTGTCGAACAACTTCAGAAATACAATATGGCCTCGGCTGAATTGGGCAATGTGCGATTAAAATTGGAGTTATTAGCGGACGAAACTGACGATCAAATTGTCGAAAAGCAATTGAATCGTCTTCGTCCAAAAATCAGAAAGGCGTTAGCACTTATTGCGGAAAAATACGGCAGTCTCTTCATTTTTATTGATGATGTCCATCTCATTAAAGAACAGCCCGTCTTCTTAAATCATTTATATGCGATTTGCCGCGATAATCGCATATTTTTGAAAATATCTGGCATTGAGCAGTTTGTTAAAACTTATGATCCATTTTTACGTCAAGGTTTAGAAAAACCACATGATGCTCAAGAAATAAGACTAGACTACAATTTGACGTTGCCTAACAAATCGAAAAACCACATCAAAAGCATATTAGACGCACACGCTATTTATTGTGCGTTGCCTGATATTAGTTATTTGTGTGGCAAAGGTGTACTTGATAGGCTTGTTTGGGTAGCCGCTGGTGTGCCACGCGATGCACTTTATATTTTTTCTAAAGCAATCTCTCGCTCAGTAATGAAAGATGAGAAAAAAGTCTCAATCAGCAGTATTCATGCCGCTGCCTCTGAAATGGTTGAGGGAAAACTAAAAGATATGCAGCAAGATATTTTTGGCGATTCCGATGAAGTTAAAGCGATTCTGGAAAAAATACGTTCGTTTTGCATAGATGAGAAGCGAAAAAATGCGTTTTTAGTTGAAATTAAGAATGAAAATACCGTGTTTGTTCAAATTCAACAACTTATCGCGCTCCGACTCCTGCATGTCATTCATGAAGGCATTACGCCGAGGAAAGCCGGACGCAGATTTATTGCTCTTATGTTAGATTATGGATTCTATGTCGGTATTCGCGCTGCTAGAAGTGTTGATTTATTCCAAAAAGAACCTAAAGCACTGACCTCTCATGAGCTACGTAAATTGCCAATTTTTCCATTATCATAACTGTTCAGAATTGGAATGATTTCGAGGTTTGAGTTTTTTGAATAAAAACTCAAACCTCGAATGGTGAATTATGAATTATTCATCATTAACCATTAAAAGATAGCGTTGCATTATAACTTCAACTAATTGATTTGCAAGCAATTGTTTAGAATTGCGCGGTAATTCAATACAACCCTCTGCCCAAAAAACACTCAAAGCATTTTCCTCACTATCAAATCCGATGCCCTCAATTCCAACAAGGTTCGCCGCTATCATATCCAATTTTTTCTTCTCTAATTTAGAACGGGCATATTCTGCTAAATGCTCCGTTTCTGCTGCAAAGCCTACAGTAAAAGGCGGTGTTGGTAAGTTTGCCACTTGGGCAAGAATATCAGGCGTGCGTTCTAAAGTTAATTGTAAATGCGCCTCATTTTTTTTGATTTTTTGGGTGGCTTGTTGTACAGGGCGATAATCGGCAACGGCAGCCGCCGCAATAAAAATATCACTCGTCGAAATACGCGCCATGACGGCTTCATACATTTCTTGGCTACTATAAACTGACAGAGTTTGTACATTCTGTGGTGGCGACAAGGAGACGGGACCACTGATTAATGTCACTTCTGCCCCAAAAGTGGCAGCAGCAGTAGCGATAGCATAGCCCATACGCCCTGAACTACGATTACTGATAAAGCGTACTGGATCAATATCTTCACGAGTGGGTCCCGCAGTGATTAACACTTTTTTACCTTGCAATGGTCCCGATTTAAAGCCATTTTGAAGAAACTGCACTAATTCCAGTGGTTCAAGCATACGCCCTGTTCCCGTTTCACCGCAAGCCTGTGATCCGCTTGCCGGACCCAATATTTTGACACCCCGTTGCTGTAAACGTTCAGCATTTTCCTGAGTAATACGACTTTGCCACATTTGTTGATTCATGGCGGGCGCGACAATCAACGGGGCAGTCGTGGCGAGACAGATAGCACTGAGCAAGTCATCAGCATGTCCATAAGTCAATTTCGCTAAAAAATCAGCGGTGATCGGCGCAATCAATACCAATTCAGCCCACCGTGCCAATTCAATATGCCCCATCGCCATTTCTGCATCAGCATCCAATAAATCAGTATGAACACGCTGCCCGGAAAGGGCTTGTAAAGTCAGTGGTGTGATAAATTGAGTTGCCGCATTTGTCATTACCACGCGCACAATAGCCCCTTGTTCGCGCAAACGGCGTACTAAATCAGCACTTTTATAGGCGGCAATGCTGCCACTTATTCCGAGTAAGATTTTTTTGTTGGTTATGCTCATTATGGTTTAAAATATCACTTTTTATTTGAATTTGAATTTGAGAATTTGAGAATTTTCAGTGAACGTAGGGTGGGTAAAAGTACGAAACCCACCTTTTCATTCTACGTTAGCTAACACAGGAAAGGCAAAAAAAAACCTGACAGGTTGAAAAAACCTGTCAGGTTTGAAATTGGTAACTTTGGCGAATCAAGAAATCCGATTTTTGAAAAAATCGGATTTCTAAACTCGTTAAGGGCAAAAAAAAACCGGTCAGGTTTGAAATTGGTGACTTTGGCGAATCAAGAAATCCGATTTTTGAAAAAATCGGATTTCTAAACTCGTT
>JAOZSV010000265.1 GCA_029939505.1 Thiotrichaceae bacterium
TTTTTGAAACGGATTTCTAAGCTCGAATAGAATAGCTTTGCGTAACATCAGTTAAGAAATATTTCAATAATTCCTCCCTCATTAAAAATGAGTCACAATCGGTATCGCTTCTTTCTCAGAAAACGGTTCGATTTTTCCCAACGCATGTCCATAAACGACTTCATAAGTTGCCGGTAAAAAACCGTTGGGCGAACGATATTCCTCATAAGCGATTAACATCTGCTTGAATTTTTCCTTTCCCATTAACCCTTTAGCTCGTCCACTTGTGATATTATGCGCCCCGACGTTTTTTAACTCTCTCATTAATTGATTCACATCACGATAGCTCAGTTCAAGTCTATCGATGTCCAGGACAGGATTGCACAATCCCGCCTGTAATAGCGCGTCGCCATAGTGGTGCATATCAATAAAACGATTGACATGGGAGACGTTATCAACTGTTGCCCAACTGTTGCGTAATTCCTTTAAAGTATCGGGGCCCAAACTGGAGAAAAATAACGCGCCGTCAGGTTTTAATACCCGCGCAAATTCTGAAAAAACGGCTTGAATATCATTACACCATTGCAACATCATATTGGAAATCAATAAATCGATACTGTTATCTGCTATCGGCAATTGTGCGGCATCAGCACATAAGAAAAAGGGTTGAGATGCTTCCCCTGGATGCTTTTTACGGGCGACTTTTAACATTTTTGTAGAAATATCAATACCATAGAGACGCGCTTCTTTATACCGTTGATTTAAAGCATAAGTTAAACTACCGGCACCTGCTCCCACATCTAAAATTTGTTGAGGGGCTATTTTCAACCATTCTAAACGTTCAAGCAGGTTTTCTTCCGCTATTTTTTGTACTTTGATCCACTGTTCATAAATAGGGGCTGCGCGATCAAATGATTGAGAAACGTTTTGTTTATCTAAGTATTCAGGGGGTAACATTTAAAAAACCTTGTAAATAGTGCATGAAAATATCAGGATGGGATAAAAAGGGAATATGTGCTGCTGGTTTAATAGTGATTTTTTGCAGATTTGGCCACCATTGCTGACAATCTTCTCCAACGCCAGCAGGAACAATGGTATCATGTCCCCCTAAACATAATAAAGCGGGTGGACGAATTTGTAATAATTCAGGGCGTAAATCAGTATTTTGTAATAAAGTTAGCCCCGCTTGTAAGGCTTCTGGTTGTGGCAGACCTGTTTTTTTTAAGAGCGCGTTAAGGGCGCGGCGTTGCTGAAGGGCGGTTTCACTTCCTTTCACTTGCAAGGCTAAAAAACGCCGTAAAGTGCCTACAGTATCCTTCTGTAATTGTTGGGCAAATTGTTCAAGTACGGTGGGAGTCATGGCATGAGGCCAATCTTTATCCGTGACAAAACGGGGTGATGTGCTGACTAATACTAAGGCGCGTACCCAAGTGGGTCGCCACCTCGCCATCGCCATCGCTAATAAACCGCCTAATGACCAACCTATCCATACCGCATTTTTGGGCAAACTCGCTAAATTATCTGTGAGGGCGGATAAGGAGTATTCACAGATTGGACTGCGCCCATGCCCTGGTAAATCGACTTGATAAATACGCCAATCTTGTGCCAGTCTTGCTGCAATATCATTCCAAATTTCGCCATTAAAGCCCCATCCGTGTAATAGTATTAAGGGTTTACCTTGCCCTTGTTGTTTGACAAATAGGTTCATTTTTGTTAATTTGTATATTATTTAGTCTTCCAACAATAACTAGAAATATTAGGAACAATTCATGAGTAAAAATACACCCGATATTTCCGTGATTATCGTTTCATTTAACACTTGCGATTTATTGCGGAAATGCTTACAAACCCTCATTAAAGAAGCAGGCAACGTTAATTATGAAACAATAGTCATTGACAATGCTTCTAAAGACGGCTCTGCTGACATGGTTGAACGCGAATTTCCAGAAATGCAATTAATTCGTAGTTTAGAAAATTTAGGCTTTGCCGCCGCTAATAATCTGGGATTTGCCAAAGCACAAGGGCATTATGTCGTATTACTCAACTCCGATGCGTTTTTAAAACCACAAGCGCTTGAAAAATCTTTAGCTTATATGCAAGCAGATTCGACAATTGGCGTAGGTGGTGCGCGTTTAATCGGTAAAGAGGGTCATTTGCAACCCTCCGCGCGAATGTTTCCCACTTTACTCAATCATTTTCTGATGATCTCTGGTTTAGCTGCAAAATATCCTCATTCCAAATTTTTTGGACATTTTGATCGTACTTGGGCTGATCCTGACGTTCCTGCTATCGTTGACTGGGTGCCGGGGGCTTTTTCTATTATACCGCGTTCTGTCTTGGAAAAAGTGGGCTATTTTGATGAAAAATTCTTCCTTTATGCTGAAGAAACTGACTTATGCCGCCGCATTCAAACAGCCGGTTATCATATTTTATATTGGCCAGATGTCGTTGTTGTGCATTTAGGCGGAGAATCTACTTACAGCTTAAAACACTTAACGAAATCGGGTAGCGGGAAATCAATTCTCTTGTGGCAAATACGCAGTATTTTATTACTTTACTATAAACATTATGGGGCTTTATCAGTCTGGTTGTGGATGCAAATGGAAAATATTTGGCATCTGGCACGCGCTCTGAAAAATAGCCTGAGTAAGCAAGCTGATAAAAAGCTGAAAGTCGCCCATTCCAAAACCGTGCGAAAGCTACTCCGACAGGCATGGCATGATACTCAAGGGGGACGAATTTCGCCCCCTCGTCCTTGGTAATTCGTTTAGAAATCCGATTTTTTTCAAAAATCGGATTTCTTGATGAGTCATGCCGCTAAGAAACCAAGTTTTTTCAAAAAACCTGGAATTCTAAATAGAGTTACTTCGAGAGCGCACCCGTTTTACGAATCTCCGTTTTGCCTACCTTGATCAGTTGAACAATGGGAATACCTGACGGGCAGGAAAAAGTACAGGCTCCACATTCCACACATTCCATCGCGTGAAATTGTGCCATTTCTTCATACCGGCTCACTTTGGCAAGCCGCGCTAGACGTGATGGGTTAAGAAAATGCGGACAGGCTTCAGCACAACGACCACAATGAATGCAGGGATATTCTTTCGGTTTAGCGGTTTTATCAGCGGTGAAGGCGATAATGCCAGAAGAGCCTTTTAATATCGGTACGTCAAGGCTGGCAATGGGCATGCCCATCATGGGTCCACCCATAATGACTTCGCGGGTCGTTTGCTTTAAACCGCCGCAAAAGCGCAATACTTCACGCACTGGTGTACCCAGTGGGACAATCAGATTAGCCGGTTTTTCAACACCCGGGCCGGAAACGGTGACAATGCGTTCTATCAGTGGTAAACCGGTATTAAAATAATCCGCAATGGCGACAATCGTACCCACATTATTGACGGTGATACCCACATCACGCGGCAATTGACCGACGGGTACTTCTATGCCAAATATGGATTGTATCAGCATTTTTTCTGCGCCCTGGGGGTATTTTACCCGCAAGGGGATGACTTTAATGTGTTGATATTTTAGATGTTTAATCTTTTTTTCTAAAATGTCAATCGCATCGGCTTTATTTATCTCCACGCCAATCGTCACCTGTTCAGCATCAAGTTTTTGTCGCGCAATTTCTACGCCTTGTAATACGGCATCTGGGCGTTCCAACATGAGTCGATGATCATTGGTGAGGTAAGGTTCACATTCTGCACCGTTAATGACTAAATGCTTAATGTGCATTCCATCAGGCAAGGCGTATTTGACATGCGTTGGAAAAGCCGCACCACCCATGCCGACAATTCCTGCTTGCTGAATATGGTTGATAAATTCATCACCAGATAAAGAGGTCCAGTCGATTGATGGTTTGGCTTCCAAACGCTGTGTGGCGTAAGGATCAGCTTCAATTTCTATTGCCTGTTGGAGTTTGCCATTCGGATAACGGCGTGGGGCAATCGCTCGCACAACACCGGTTACTGGGCTATGTAATGTTGTCGAAACAAACGCACCTGGTTCTGCAATCAATTGACCGCGTTGTACACGTTCTCCGATTTTGACAGTGGGGCGGGCGGGTGCGCCTAAATGTTGACCGAGTGGTAAAACATAGTTGCTGACAAAAGGTACCCGTTGAATGGGTAAATGAACCGTTTGCTCAGTGAGTTCGTCGGGATGAATGCCATGTGCGAAACGCCGTTTAAAGGTTGGCAAAGGGATCATGTTTTTCATTTCCTATAATGTCGTTTTGGAGTTTAAAGCGTTCCAAAGCTGAAGCGTTGGACTC
This sequence comes from Thiotrichaceae bacterium, assembly GCA_029939505.1. Classification (GTDB taxonomy): domain Bacteria; phylum Pseudomonadota; class Gammaproteobacteria; order Beggiatoales; family Beggiatoaceae; genus QNES01. Next base: position 4,253 of record JAOZSV010000265.1, read on the forward strand.
CAAAAAATATCCAAAGCGTTGGACTCCAAAATGTTCTATCCAAAAATTTCTTTAAGCTGTCCGATTATTTTTTCCAAATTGCGCTTTCTATGAAGTGCCAGCAATTCTATTCCTTCTTCCGTTGCACTGACGAAAACTAAGAAGGTATATTCGTTAAACTGTGGTAAGTGAGTAATATGTACAATGCCACCTGAGTATAGAAATTCGGCTGTCTTGAGTGAACCGAGGTGTGAGTTGACTTTGTTAGTCATCTTGAGCATTGACACGAAATATTGTATTTGTACGGCAAAGGAATCCGTATCGACATTTCTAGTGCCAGCATCTGGCATACTAGAATATGCAATTCGGGTTTTATTGTCGTCGTGTGTACAAATCAAAACCGCATCAATTTCATTTTCTTCCCCTACAATGGTGTTAAATAAATCTTCCAGTTCTTGTTTTTTTGTCATCATATCATCCTCAAGTGGTTGTAAAACCTTTTGTGTTTCAATTTTATCATAGAATTGAGAAAGCTCATCATCACCAACAAGTCCAATGTCGTTTTTTGATGTGGTGATTTTCTTTTCCGCCCACTTTGTCTTTTTAAAGAGACGTTCAAGTAGTTTCATAAAGGTGTCTTCCATTTTTAATGGAATGAAAAAAATGCGTTCATCGTCAAGCGGTATAGCATGAATCGTTTCATCAGCGGGATCAATAATCCCTTCTGGCAACAATTCTTTAATGGGAGCCCCTTCAAGTTGATTAAACAATGTTATCTGTTGTTCATGGTTAGACAGAATGATTTTTTGATAGCTCCCAATGGGTTCAAAAAGTCCGTCAAATGGGGCTTCTTCACTCGCTTTATAAATAAAGAGTTTCATTTTTTATTGTATCAGTTTGGAGAAATTGTCGTAAAGGTCAAAATTTCTCAGTTCAGCAATGACATCCCGGTAATTACCATCAGTATAATATTGTAAGTCATTGTGATAAATAGACATCGGAATTACATTCATCGGACGTTCTTCTGAAGAGGGGTTATTTTTCGCACGAATACAACTTGCTTTAATCAGTATATCTAAAAAATGATGACGCGGATCGCCATCTTTTTCGGCGGCAATATGTGCGATGTCTAATTTTTTGAGCCAGTCATTAAAGCAAACACCGTCTCCTGCGGATAAAGTTTCGATTTGTTCTAATTCTTCAATATGAACATCTTTATTTTGTGTGATGGCTTGATAAATTCTTCGCGCAATATGTGAACCAATGCTCTGTTCACCCTTTTGTGGTTGGGAAGACATTAATGTCGTTGGACCAAATACGTGCATAAAAGGGCTTTTTTGACAGTAGTGACTTTTGAGGTTTCTCTCAATTGCGGCAGCAGTTAATTTTATCACAGTGGCATCGTTGTATTTTAAGCGGATTAAGTTTTCTAATTGACGATAAACCCACATAAACCATAATGTTATACTTTCACCATTTAATGCGCCTTGGGTATATTCAGTATAATGTATATCTTGCTCAGAAAATATGTTGCAAAAATGATAGTTGGTATCAATAATCACCGTTTTTAAAGATGAAATTTCAAGCCGTTCTTCAATTTCTGGCACCGTATTTTTTATTGTGGAGAGTAATTGAGCGAATAGTGAGGGGTGGAACATTCTAAATGGATTTAAAGGCCATCCCACGACATATTCGCATGGTTCCCTTTTTTCATTTAATGAGTAGGTTTTTTGCAAGATGATTTGTTCGTTTTTTCTTTCAGCCTTATTAATTGATACTGAAATAGGCTCTCCCATTTCTTTTTGGTAAAAAAGTAAGCGGGAAAAGTCCGCATTCATACTATTTAAATCAAACACGAGGATGCTGCCATCGCTTTTAAGATGGTGTGCAGAGAGTAGTAAAGCGAGTAGTGTTTTACCAACTCCGCCTTTACTGCCTGTGATGATATGCCATTCCATTCTTTTTTTCCTATAAGGGTTGAAATGTTGGAGTCGAAATTTTAAAGAGTTTTTTTAAATCACTGATGTTACGCACTATGTTTCCAGAATGTTTAAGAAATCCGATTTTTGAAAAAAAAATCGGATTTCTAAGCGGCGAAACGATGTTTAAGAAATCTTTGAAAAAAAATCGGATTTCTAAGCGGCGAAACGATGTT
>JAOZSV010000079.1 GCA_029939505.1 Thiotrichaceae bacterium
CATTCCCGGCGGCATCATATTCATAATGGATTGAATGACTGGTATTTCCGTCAATCACCTCCGTAATTTTGAGCAACAATCAATGGGGTCAGACTCGATTGATTTCCCAATTTAGTAAACGACATTTTATGTCGTTCAACATCAATTTAAGTCAAAGTATGTTGTTTATTCAAACGGGAAACGCTATAAAAAAGTGGTGGGCAACCACGTTGCCCACCCTACCTGGCTATATTCATAGCTATAAGATTCAGTAGTGTTATCCGCAATCAATCGAGTCTGACCCCATTGATTTTTTCTTCAACTTAAAACAGACATAAGAGCAAAAGATTTAAGGAAAGAATAAATATAGGGGCGAACCGACACGTTCGCCCTTCTACATGATGTGTTCACTCTTAACATTGTGCGTCACATTAATTATAAAGGATTTTCAGGACAACTATCGCATATACTGTCACATCCACGCCAAAGTTTCCATGAAAATGCTATTCCATATCTATTAGCTGCAACAACATCAATTTAAGTCAAAGTATGTTGTTTATTCAAACGGGAAACGCTATAAAAAAGTGGTGGGCAACCACGTTGCCCACCCTACCTGGCTATATTCATAGCTATAAGATTCAGTAGTGTTATCCGACATCAATCGAGTCTGACCCCATTGATTCTTCACCGGGCTTTTTTCTTTTGCATAACCAAAGCCTTCCTTCATGAGAAAAGTAAAGAGCTAGTTCACCAGGAATTATAGAAAAAATTGCATCTTGATAATCCCCTACTATTAGAGCGTCGTTTAAGGTTATAAATAAAGATGGTTCTATAAAATCATAGAAAACTCCTTTAGCTTCAATATTGATATGCAAATCCTCTTTTTTCAATAAAAAGCAAAACTGTTTTGTCAGGTGTGATTCGAGTTTTGAAGAATTTTTATAAGCCCGCTTACGGTTTTTAAGAAAAAGATGCTTCCATTTTTCCCGGTGATCAGGAAAAATGAAACTACTTATAAATTTCTCCAGATGTTGTTTTAGAACAGTTTCATCACAACTGTCCGAGTTATTTTCAATATCTTTTTTTTCTAAATTTCTCATAGTGTTTCTCTCATATGAATATTTGACTAAAGAAAGTTGGATCACGCTGATGAATAGGTGAATCTGGATGCCATCAGGAAGTTAGTCATGATCTGCTTGATGCGGAAAGGCGTAGCATTTCCGCTCATCCAACATGTCCACCGCTGCGAGCCAGGGATAGCCGATAGGCGGTGGCGAGTAGTCTCTGGTAGCCAGGGCACTTTTTTTGAAAAGTGCCAGACGGCGTAGAGCCATTGAGGTAGCTGGGCCTTGCCCCTTGTGGGCAAGGACAGCGGACGCAGGGCGGCCAGAGCATTACAGCCTGGTGCGGTGGGCAAAGTGCAAAAAAGGCAGGGAATTTTGCAAGTTCTTTGACCCGCGCCAATCCATAATCCTAACTCGCATCAATGCTTGTATATTGGGAATCAGTAAACCCTGCGGGGAGGTATGCTTTCCCACGAGCGCTCATCGTTATACATAAGTATTTAAGCATTTGATTTTAAATGGTTTTTTGTATGGTGGATTTCGCTGCGCGTATCCACCGAAACTTCGTTCTGGAACGCTCATCTCAGCGAAAATGGTGGATACGCTATCGCTTTATCCACCCTACAATTCATACCATTTTGACTTGTGTATAACGATGAGCGCACGAGCGTGGGAACGAGCAAACTTTTAGATTCTCCTTTTCGCAGAAGTCTTATTTCCCTTTCGGATAAGTATGATGAATGTTATCCTTTCTTTTACTCTTATCCGCGTCATGATAATGAGGCTCAGGATGTTCTTCAGAATCCGGATGGCTTTCACGATGTTTATACTTTTGTTGCTCCTCATACTCCTTACGTTTGTCTTTAGGAGCAGTCTTCTTTGGTTGAGGTTTTTTCTTTCCTGGGTGTGGGTGTTGAGCAGCCTCTTTCGCTTTTTTTTTCGTGGAATGGCATATTCCTCTATTACGTCTTGGATTATGCACCAACACCCCATCCCTACCAACAAAGTAATTATGGGTATTGGCAACCGTCAGGTTATACACCTTTTCAGTGCGAACACTGGTATCGACTTCCTCAACAACAACCGTCGTACCATTGTGCAATAGCAAAACCTGCCCAACTTTCAGGGTGCTGGCCGGATTCCAGCCTTTGCCCTTGATATAGAAGGGATGCTCGGCGGTGGCTTCTATGGATTTGCCAGAGTCTAGCGTTATCTCAATCAGGCGGTACGGTTGCTCACTTTGAATCAAGTCCGTCACGAGCTGGTAGCTGGTAGTTTCCGTGTTCTCATCCATTGAGAGGACTTTGTCGCCTACTTTGATTTCTTCAATCGGCTTAAGCCCCTCTTCGGTGTGAACCAACGTTCCGGCAGGAAAACTGTTCAGCGAGCAAGCGTCTGGCTTGGGGGACTTTTTCCGAGGCTTGCCTAGCTTCGGACCACGTCGGAACCAATTGAAGGGGTTGAGACACGATGTCCAACAATTACCTTCATAGAAACCACAAGCCATACCACCCATTTTATCCGCTACCACATTGATAGCCGCGCAACTGGCAATACATTTCGCATATTGTATGCCTCCCCATACGATTGGTGCCACTTCACCCGTGGGATCCGATAAGTTCACCGGATTACTCTCAACATAAGCGTAGCCATTCAATCCACCACCCAAGCCTATCGGATCAAATTGCAGATAGCGGCCCGTGGCAGGGTCATAATCCCGTAAGTAGTTGTAATGCAACTCCGTTTCTGAATCAAAATATTGGCCAGGGAAACGCAGATTGTTATCTATCAAAGCGGTTTCGACTTGGGCCTCGCCAAACGTCTGGTAGGAAGCCTCCCAAACCACATTGCCACTTGAATCAGTGAGTTTTTGTGGGGTGCCGAGTTGGTCATTTTGGTACCAATAATAACTGCCGCTCGTTTTCTGGAACAATGGATCGGTTGTCCACCCAGAATCGGGGTTATAACCATAACCCTTTATTTCTACACCATTTTCATCATATTCCCCGACTAGCCCTTCGTCAGTGTACAAGAAGTAAGTTTTAACCCCCTCGACTTCTTTGAACAAACGGCGGCCAAAAGGATCATAAGCATACTGGGCGAGCGTATTGCTATCACCCTCTTTCACCTGTGCCAATTGGTTTTCAACATTATAGCCATAATGAGTAACTTGATTGCCTTTGGTTTTTTTCACCAGGTTATGGTTCAGATACTCAAAGGCCGCACCATCATAACTGAGCAGGGCATTATTGGCATCATAGCTACCACCTTCGGCTACATTGCTCGCGGTTAAACGATTTCCCAGCGCATCATAAGTATAGTTTTCGTCATCAAATACGGGATTGATCGCCTTGATTAAGCGTTCTAACTTGTCATACTCATAAATGTATTCACCCTGCTCTGTGACCTTTTTCGTAATGTTGCCCACCGGCGAGTACTCATACTTATAATCCATCAACACGTTTTGCAGTGGCGCAGTCACCACCTGAGAGGTTAAACGCATCAACGGATCATAAGCCAAATCAATTTGACTGCCACCGGGCAACGTCATTTTGGAGACACTATTCCACTGATAAGTGTTGTAAGTCACCTGCCCGACAGAAGGAATGTCAATGGCACTCAAACGATTATTGTTATCATACGAGTAGGTGATTTTAACGCCTGACGGGTCAGTAAAAGACTTCTTCAAACCGTTGGCGTAATATTCGTAGGCGTAACTCAAACTAAACGGCCCGTAATTGACCGTTTTGCTTAATTGTCTCCCTAAAGCATCATAAGTATAAGTTGCCGCTGTGGTGCCATCAGAGTATGACCGTAAATTACCCACCACATCATACGTGAAACGGACGGTTTTCACAGGCGTGTGATGAGCACTCGCTGCATAATAATCAACCTGCGTCAAACGAGAAAGGGCATCATATTGATAAGCGACTTTTTGGCCATCGGGAGAAAACCGGGCCGTTTGATTATCGGCGGCATCATACTCGTATTGCGTGACCTCCTGATTTGGGCGGATCACTTTGAGCAAATTATCGTTCTTGTCATACTCATAACGAGTGATGCCCTGATTCGCATCTTGAATCGCGATCACGTTAGAACGATCATCATAGCGATACTGTGTCACGCCACCCGTCGCGTCTATCAATTTGATTGGCCGATCTAAAGCATCATACTCAACCTGTGTGGTACGAGATTCCTCTCTCAAAGAAACGACATTCCCGGCGGCATCATATTCATAATGGATTGAATGACTGGTATTTCCGTCAATAATCTCCGTGATTTTGAGCAACTGGAGTGACTTGTCATAGTACAGACGTTGATTGTAGGTGGGGTACTCAATCCTCACCGGCACCTTGGAACTGACATGACTGGCCAACGTTTTATCATAATGATGTACAATTTCATTGCCCGCACCATCAATTAAACGAATTAAACGCCCCTCATTGTCATAGACAGAAGAGTAGCTGTGACCTTCTTCGTCAGTGGCTTTAATAAGCCTTTGATCCGAATTGTAAAGCCGTTGATTTTCATGCCCTAACGGATCAATGACCTTGGCTAACTTGTCATGTAAGTTATAAAGCAATGTCCAACGATTTTTGCCCTGATCAACCACCGCCGAGAGATTACCAGCATTATTGTATTCATACGTTTGCGTCTCGCCCAGCGGATTCGTCACCGATTTAAGCTGTTCCTTCGCATCATAACGGTAATGCCAGCTAAAACCCCGGTAATCCTTGATTTCCAAAGGATTGCCTGCGACATCATATTGCAGAATTTCTAAACGATAACCCAAAGCATCCGTCAGAGACGCAATATTGCCATTGGAATCATAACTGAAGCGGATTGTGGTGGCTTCGGTGTTCGCATCCGCATTTTGTGTGATCGTCAAAACCTGATGCTGATCATCATAAGTCAACGTGGTGACTCTTTCAGCCGGGGTACCTACTGCTTCGGTTTCCTGCAACAAATTCCCATACTCATCATATAAGTATGTGGTCACATAACCACGCCGATCCACAAAACGAATGGGCCGATGGAAACGAGATTCATAGCGATATGACTCGCGGGTGGTATCTGGATAAATCACTTCAAGCAGATTATCCCACTCATCAAACCGTTTTTCGGTGATATTGCCCTTTTCATCCGTGATTTTTAAAGTGCGTTCCTCTTTGTTTTTGTCAAGCGTTTTTACGGTTCGGCCATTAATATTGACTTGCGTGGTTTCCCCATCCTTATTAGACCACACTTCCTTGACCATGTCTGATGGCGTGATCACGCGGCGGTAGTATTCTTTCCGTGCGGCATTATACGCATATTCAAAGAAAAAATCTTCGCCAGACGCATTTTTGACGCTGCTAGGATAACCCACCTTATCATATTCAATTTGCGTCACTCGGCCTTCCGGATCCCGTTTTGAAATCAAATACATCAGAACAACTGGGGGTTTAGGGGGCGGTGCTATCGACGAGCTACGTGGGGTGCGTTCGGTGGGAGAGGGGCGCTTTGGTGTGTAGGTATCCTCTCCAACAATATCAGTGACGACGGTGGCACTTCCTTTAGAGAAATAGGTTGTCCGACGTTCATAGTGATAAAACGTCTCTTGCCCAAGCACATCAGCGGCTTTTGTGAGATTGCCATCTATATAATGATATTCCATTCGGCGGTTTAACTCATCCCGAACGGTTGTCAGGTCTTTTTGATAATCTACCCAGATGACTTGCTGATCATTACGATCGGTAATACCAATCGGTTGGAACGAATTATTATCCTGATACAACAGTTTCCCAAGCGTCGAACGGCGATTGCCAAAGGCGAGCAAACGACCCTTTGAATTATACTCGGCCCATTGACCCCCTTTGTCTTGCCATCGGTAGCCATTTTCCGATTCGATAATTTTGGCACCGTCCTTGATATAGATAAACTCTCCTTGGTCCGTGAATTTGACTCGATAGAGGACACCTTCTTTTTTAATGCCCACTAAAACGAAGGGAGGTGGTTGGTCTGCTATCCCGCCACGTACCGTTCTCTTTCTTGTCGAACCAAAACCAACCCGTTTTCCTACGGCTGTCCAAGATTGTTCATAAACCTTTATTACGCGACTCGCAATCGGATGTAAGTGCCAAGTATTCTCATAAAAATGGCGGGAAATTGAGATGACACCACCCGGCACTTTCACACGCAGATCGACAACGTGATCATTGAATTCCCGTTGCGCGAGATTGATCGAACTCCCCACAGGCTGATTTTGATCCTGATTGGAATCACTGCTACACGGGTTATTTCGGTCCGGGGTGGGCCGACAATCATGACCACCCCCACCCAGAGGGGTAGGGCCAGCACTATAACCGCCGCTGCCACCGCCATAGCCACCGCCATAGCCGCCGAAGCCACCACCGCCGCCACCACCGCTACTGCCACTGCCGCCACCACCAGAACATCCGCTATTATAGTGGAACGTGATGGTTTGAGAACCAGAACTTGTACTGCCATTGGCGCAGTCATAGTCATAAGAAACAACGGCGGTTCGACTATAGCTCCAACAACCACCGCCTGTGTCTTCACCATTTTGAACCAAAGTGGTTAATGCGGTGATTCGATAAGGGATCGTTATCTGTTGGTGTGCGGCTAAACTGTCTGGCAAATCGCCTAACCATTCATACTTAAAGTATTGGTCATCTGAGGGTAATTTGAAAACCATCTGATCGGCACGAATTAAGCCATGATTAGTCGCGGTGAATTCACCATAATACACTTCACCTGGGGCCATTTTCGGTAAATTGATTGCCAGTGGTTCCACTACCACCACGGCGGCGGGTACATTGGTTTCATAAGTGGCTTCTAGGTTGATTTCGTAGCGATCTTCTACTGTGATTTCGATGACAGACCATTCCACCGTCACCAGATTGTAATCCAAGAACACGCGTTCGGATACGGTGATGCCAGGTTTAATCCAAAAGCGGCCAATGACTTCTTGATGATTCGAGGCAGTGGCTTTGAACTTATAACGGCCTGCGGGGAGACTCTCAAATAGGGCTTCGCCGCTGTCATCGCTGGTTAGGGTTTCATCAACGGTGAGCACCTTCTCGTTTTGGACACGTACTTTGGCTCCGGCCAAGCCTTCAATGACATGCCCTTCTTCGTCCAAAGTCGAGGTGTAAATGTCCTCAAGCTTAAATAAGATATTCCCGATTCCTGATTGAGTGACCGCGACAAAAATGTTGATGTCCCTCGTGGGATGGTTGTCGCTGCTGACCCGCAATATTAACTCGTAGAGTCCTTCACTGACTTGTGTGTTTGGTGAGGCCATGAGATGAACTTCACTGGTTTCACCGACAGCTAACGTACCTATTGAGGCTGAGGTAGTGAGATAAATCCACGATGGGGCCGGGCTACCATCAGACTTCAGTAATTGAACCTGAAGCCCAGCCAATGCGACTAAACCTTTGTTTTCTAAGGTGATTTTTTCATTAACGCTGTCATCTAAACCCACCCCGGTTTCGACAAAACTGGGGGAGTAGAATAAGGCAGGTAGGGCTTCGGAGAACTGGTAATTCACCAAGATTGAACCAATTGGGGTGTTACCATGCTCATCACTCATGACCTTTAACACCAAAGTGCCGGTGGGTTCAGCCGTGTTATCAGCGGTGACTAAGAAGTTCAGTTGCGCTTTTTCGTTGGCCGTTAAGACGGGCAAAGCATTGCCTAGTGTGACTTCAATACCTGCGGGTAATTCCCCTAAAGTTTGATCAAGGGCTTCGTAAACGAGGTGAATATTATGTTCTTCGGTCGCTTCCCCAACGAGGATCGGCACTTCAATGCGTTGTTCATAATTGAACGGAATGCGTAAATCTACCGTGTAATCACCGCCACCTTGTAGGGCAATTCGTTGAATCACAAACTGGCCTTGTTCGGGTCGTTCGGTTAAATCGGGGTGAACCACCGACACTTGATAATATCCAGATTCTCTGGCTAACGGCGTAAAGGAGTAAGAAAAAGCACCACGGTCATCGGTATAAACCTCATACCGTCGTTCAAAGCCTTGGTGACTGATGACCAATTGTAATGGCACCAGCGGCAGAACCTGGGTCGTGGTTCGGTCGATAGCCTGACCGCTGATAACGATAGGTTCTTTTCCATAAGAAGTCGCTGGGGTGAGGTCGGTGAGTTGACCATAATAGGCGGTATCTACCAAGGAAATCGTTTGGAAACGTTCTAGCCCGGCCAGACTGATGGCATCTTCCTTACCTAAATGGTAATGGATTTGGTCAATATTGAGTTGCAGCTTGACCTCGGTGGGGGCAGTCGCCGGAACGGATATTTCAGTCCAATCCGATTCAAACCGTCCACCTGCTGGAATCCGGGCAACCGTTTTGCCATTGGACAAAGTGATGACATGCTCACCGACTATTTGCTTAAATGCTTGAACGGTCAGCACATTTTCATCTTTATCTTTAAGCAAAAAGGTGATTTCATCCGACGCTTGGTTCGCTCCAGTGGCGGTTTTGAGTTCTATTTCAACGGCACTCGTATTCTCCACGGTGAATTTCACTTTGCCCACACCACCACGGGTTAATTGTTGAGATTGCAGACTGACCACGAGGCTGCTACCGTCCATCACTTTTGCCTCACTCTGGCGAATCAAACGAGCCACTTCGCCAGTGTTCGGACGGATAACTAACGTGGTAACCTGTTGGCTCAAATCCGCTAAGTCCGCATAACCCCCTACCATTACTGGTATATCGACCCTTTCCCCAGCCAATATGGCAAACGTTGCTGAGCGAGAACTGTGGTTACCCAGTTGCGTTTGTATCTGAATTCCCGTTACCGTCTGGGACGAATGGTTCGTGACTTGGTATTCGAGAGTATTAAATTGCGCCCTCATAATCGGTGTGTCAGATAATTGGGCCGTCAATTGGGGTAAGACGACGGTGCGGCCTAGACTTTCGACCCCTTGGTTGTCTATCGCCACCACGGTGTAAACACGTTCTTGGAACTGATAACCAGTATCACTATAGGTCGTCTTCAGCAATGGACTGTCATTGACTTTGACACGTTCTGTTTCTGGTCCGAAATAGAGATCAAACCCGCTTAAATCAGAGGCTGAATGGCTCCAACTCACGACGGGCTTATTTTCACCGTCTTGGAGAACCTCTAAAGTCGCCACGGGTAATAAGTCAAAGTTTAAATAAGCCGAATTCGATGCGGGAGAGACATTGCCAGCGGTATCTATGGCAATAACGGCATAATAATGTTCTGTTTCAGAAGGCGCGTTATCTATGGCAGTTAGTTCTGTCATTCCCGCCTTTATTAGTGTCAAGCCGGAACCCATTTCATCCGCAGCACGATATAAGCGATAAGTCAGTGCTTCATTACCAGTGGGCGCATTCCAAGTAGCGCGAATACCCGCACCCACCAGTGTCAGTTGGAAATGGGTCGGCGCGTCAGGCGCGACAGAATCAGCGGTCACTTCGACGATATTTCCATAAACGCTGATTGCTTCTTGAGTATTGGCGGTGCGGACGCTGGCAACGGCATAGTGGTATAAACCCTCTTGGGTTGTGGTATCTGTCAACTCTAACGCACCCCCACTACGTTGATAAATTGATAAATCACTTTCTCCGGGTGCTTGTCGGAACAGTTGATAATCGGTAGCCTCTAAAACGGCTTTCCAACTTAACTGGACCCGCCCTTCAGGAAGGGCAACACCGACCAAGCCGAGCGGTACCAAAAGCGAGGGTAACTCGCCTTGATAGATTTGGAAGTGGTTATCACCTTGAATTTGGGTGCCGACATTCTGTAAGTCATCTTCCGCACGGAAACCAAATTGCAGATGCTCTGTTTCATTCAAACCCGCATCCGCTGGTAGGCTAAAGCTTGCACTCCAAATGAGATCGCTCGTTTTGCTTAAGGGGGTGATCGCTTGTGGCAGACGATGGGGACCAGACAGATGGTAAGACAATTCAGGCATATTGTCGGTTGGCAACGCTTCATCCAGTTCAAGCGAAACTTGCACCGTGACTGGATTGCTCTGGTCGTTGCGAATCGGAACTGCGGGTGATAGCGTGAGTTGGGTCACGATAGGCCCTTGACTGTCAATCTGGATAGAAGCTCCAGCTTCGATATCGGTTCCGCGATTTCCCGCCAAGTCTCTGGCCGAGAAAACGGCGTAAGCGGTACCAGAAAGCGTCTTTTCAGTGATTTCAAAATGGCCTTGATACTGAGTTTCCGTGACTGGCGTTAATTCAATCGAAATCGGAATGCCACCGTCTGGCACTAAACTGAGAAATGGGGTAGTGAGCAGTGCTTCACTGACGGTTAAAGTCACATTCACGCGCCCTTGGGCCATCCGACCCGTATCAGGATCAGAGTTTCCTTGTGGCACATATTCAATCCGCACCGCACGAGGCCCTATTGTATCAGCCAACACGAACGCTTCGTTAGACAGTTGACTCACGGTTCCGGCCGCATTGACAGCCACCACGCGATAGTAATACTGGCCATCTGCTCCGACAACATCATCAAAGACGGTTCTCGTCACCCGTTGGGCATTGACTTTTTGTGCCTCCAAAATGGCTGAAAATGATGCGTTAGCACGGTACACGTCATAACCAACAATATTTGCCTCACTTGGAACCCGCCAAGATAAGCGAACTTGCCCACTTTCTTTCGCCTCAGCGACTAAACTGCTGGGGGCATTCGGAATACTGGTATCCAGTGTCACCAACACACTTTGACTGAGTGGCCCCAAACCACCTCGGTTCTGAGCGGCCGCTTGCAACTGATTTTCACCCACTTCTAAGGTTAAAGTCCCAGAAAACCTTTGGTTATTATCAAGGCCCAGTGGCTCTGAGCCGACTTGACTACTGTTGCGATATAACAACACGTCACTGCCTTTTTCGGCGGCACCAGTCACGCTGATTTGAGCTTGGTTAGTCAGCTTACCGTTTAGTGGCCAAGTGATGACGGGTGCCGTTGGCGGGGCTAAAGCGACGTTGAGATTCACCAGCGTGGCACTGGCATTGCCCAAGGTATCGTAGGCTTTGATTTCAAGGGTATGGGCACCATCATCCACATCAATGGGTGATAAGAAGGCACTGTATTGGCTGGAACCATTGCTATCGGTATGGAATAGGGTGCCATCGACCCAAAATTCTACACGGCTAACTCCAACGCTATCGGTAGCAGTCAGGGTCAATGTACCAGAACGAGACAGGGTAGCGCCTTGTTCAAAAGGGTTCCCTTCAAACAGAAAATCCGTGAGTTCCGGCCCGGCCTGATCGTTGATGTCATCATCAATAATCAAAACAACCGCTTGCGTTCTGGTTAGGGTGGTATTCACCGGGTTGCTGAGGTTGAGCCAGAATTTTTCATGATTCGCTTCATAGACAAAATCGCCATTGATAATGACATTCAATGTTTTTTGGGTTTCACCGGGATTGAAGTTCAGCGTGTTTTGAGTGAGAGCCACATAGTCACTGCCTGCGGTGGCGGTGTCATCAGCCGTGGCATAATTCACTCTCACCAAGAGCCCACTGGCCGTTGTCAGACGGAGGGTTAATTGGGCGGTTTGGATGCCGGTATTGCCTTCATGAACACTGATATCATCAAGGCTAAGCGCGGGTGGTTCATCATCATCGGTAATGGTAGCCACACCACGGTTGTCTGCGAGAGTCGCTTTCACCGGATTGCTGAGGAGGAGGGTGAATTGTTCGGCCTCACCTTCATCAAGGACATCAGCTTTAATCGTCACTTCGACCGTTTTGCTCGTTTCACCCGGCGCGAAATTTAAAGTGGTCGTGTCAATTGCCACATAATCCTCACCCGCTTTTGCACTACCATTACTGGTGGCGTACTCTACCGTGACTGGTTCATAAGGTGCGGAAGCGAGGCTGATGGTGAATTGGGCGATTTGCGTTTCGCTATCGCCTTCTGTGAGGGTAATATCGTTGATGCTGATAGCTGGCGGCACATCATCTTCTGTTAAGGTGACAACCAGTGTGTCACGGGCACCTAACAGCGCACCGCCCGTGACTTGACTGAGTTTGACGGTGAAGGTTTCAGGGCCTTCGAGTAACCGATCATCTAGCAGGTTGACGCTGAAGGATTGGGCTTGCGTTTCGCCATGTTCCCAACTCAATGTGCCTGATACGGGTGTGTAATCGCTATCAGCGGTGGCTGTACCCTCAAAAGTGGTGTAGTTAACTGAGACGGTGCCGACCGAACCGTTGTGACGAGTCACGGTGACGGTGATTGAAGGGGCATTTTCATTGACACTTAATACGGCTTTTGACAATTGCAAGGTACCTGGTCGGGTTTCAACCTGAAAGGTCAAGGGAGTACTCCAAAAGCCGGGACCGTTGTCGTTAGCGGTTTGCACCTGCCACTGGTGTTCCCCTTCTTCTAATGCGTTGTCTAATGTCACCGAGCAGAGGCTGTCAGGGCAAACCTGTTCGGTGGTGTATTCTTGTTCAATGATTGTGCTACTGGTATCAGTGAGCTTGAAGCGATATAGCGTGGCACTGTCCACCCGATACCAAGTGAAGGTTGGGATTGCGGTATGAATGGTCTCCTTCGGTGCCATGAGGACAGCCGTACCAGGTAGCCCGCCGCCGGTTAAGGTAATTTTCTGCGTTTCAGATGCATTGGACGGTATCAATAAACGTGCGGTTTTACCGCCTGTGGTACTGGGTGCAAAAGCAACATTCACGGCACAATTGTTAAGCGGCGTAATCACTTGGTTTAAGCAATTATCCGACGTGATGCGAAATTCTGCGGCATTCGTCCCCGTCAGACTGATAGTACCGATGTTGATGTCCAAATTACCGATATTAGTAATGGTAAAAGGTTGTGCTGGTGATTGGTTGCCTACATCTATCGCATCGAAGGCATGAGTGGTGGGACGCGCTTGGAGAGCGACATGGTAATGCACGATAATGTGCTTTGGTTCTGACCAGTCGGTTGGCGTACCACTGACATTAGCTCGTACTCGCCAATAATGTGTGATATCTTGTAATTCGGTATTGTGCAGGTAGTTTGAAATTTCGTAGGAAGTGCCCGTGACGATAATAGAATCTTGCCAATTCCCAGCGTTGTCGGTGATGCTGAATTCGTAGTGCTCAGCATTTTCACCCTTCGCCCAAATGGCATTGGTGCGATAGTTACGCCAAAGACCGTTATTGGTTATATGCCCGGACACGTTGAGGACCAGCACATAGTAATAGTATGTCCCTGTATAACCATTATAATTTTGAATCGTACCCTGATTCAGCACGTCGCCATTGACCGTCAGCGTTCTGTTGTTGTATGAACCGGTTCTTTCCAGAATCACTTCTTCTTCAACGACTAAAACGCCATTGATGGTCGTGTCTTTTGTTAGGAATTTTTTACCGCTACCACCCATCGTAACCTGATCTGCGCTAAAATCCCCCCAGAATTTCTGAGTGGTTCCAGAAAATAATATTTTCTGAGTCGCACTATAAGTGCCAGAGATCGTTTGATTATTTCCAGAAAAGAGAATGTCGTCATTGGCACTGAAAGTGCCAGAAATATTTTGATTCTCCCCCGAAAATAAGAGGTGAGCAAAATCGCCATCAAAAGCCGCTGAAATAGAGCCACTGCCGCTAAAGTTTAATCTGAGCCCAGTGCCCGTGATGGCAATGCTTCCCCCAATGACCCCACTGCCGAAAGTCATGGTGGTATTGTCAGGTACTGTCCACGTCACGTCATCAACCGTTTTGAACTCAAGATGGCTTGGAAAGTTTGATTGAGTCGTTTCAATACTTTCAGCCCAGATAATGATTTTGGATGAATCTATGGGGGCCGTCCCACTGATCACCAAGTGACCATTTTGAGTTAAGTCAAGTTGGTGGTTACGCCACAGGCCGTTATTGGTTATATGCCCGGACACGTTGAGGGCCAGCAGATAGTAATAGTATGTCCCTGTATAACCATTATAATTTTGAATCGTACCCTGATTCAGCACGTCGCCATTGACCGTCAGCGTTCTGTTGTTGTATGAACCGGTTCTTTCCAGAATCACTTCTTCTTCAACGACTAAAACGCCATTGATGGTCGTGTCTTTTGTTAGGAATTTTTTACCGCTACCACCCATCGTAACCTGATCTGCGCTAAAATCCCCCCAGAATTTCTGAGTGGTTCCAGAAAATAATATTTTCTGAGTCGCACTATAAGTGCCAGAGATCGTTTGATTATTTCCAGAAAAGAGAATGTCGTCATTGGCACTGAAAGTGCCAGAAATATTTTGATTCTCCCCCGAAAATAAGAGGTGAGCAAAATCGCCATCAAAAGCCGCTGAAATAGAGCCACTGCCGCTAAAGTTTAATCTGAGCCCAGTGCCCGTGATGGCAATGCTTCCCCCAATGACCCCACTGCCGAAAGTCATGGTGGTATTGTCAGGTACTGTCCACGTCACGTCATCAACCGTTTTGAACTCAAGATGGCTTGGAAAGTTTGATTGAGTCGTTTCAATACTTTCAGCCCAGATAATTATTTTGGATGAATTGATGGGGGCCGTCCCACTGATCACCAAATGATCGCTTTGAGTTAAGTTAAGTTGATGATTACGCCAAAGGCCGTTATTGGTAATATGCCCGGATACATTGAGATTCAGCAGATAGTAATAGTGTGTCCCTGTGTGACCATTATAATTTTGAATCGTACCCTGATTCAGCACGTCGCCGTTGACTGTCAGCGTTCTGTTGTTGTGTGAACCGGTTCGTTCCAAAATCACTTCTTCTTCAACGACTAAAACGCCATTAATCGTCGTGTCTTTTGTTAGGGATTTTTTACCACTACCACCCATCGTGACTTGAGCCGCGCTAAAAGTCCCCCAGAAATTCTGAGTGGTTCCAGAAAATAAAATTTTCTGAGTCGCACTATAAGTGCCAGAGATATTTTGATTATTTCCCGAAAAGAGAATGTCGTCATTGGCACTGAAAGTGCCAGAAATATTTTGATTCTCCCCCGAAAATAAGAGGTGAGCAAAATCGCCATCAAAAGCCGCTGAAATAGAGCCACTGCCGCTAAAGTTTAATCTGAGCCCAGTGCCCGTGATGGCAATGCTTCCCCCAATGACCCCACTGCCGAAAGTCATGGTGGTATTGTCAGGTACTGTCCACGTCACGTCATCAACCGTTTTGAACTCAAGATGGCTTGGAAAGTTTGATTGAGTCGTTTCAATACTTTCAGCCCAGATAATTATTTTGGATGAATTGATGGGGGCCGTCCCACTGATCACCAAATGATCGCTTTGAGTTAAGTTAAGTTGATGATTACGCCAAAGGCCGTTATTGGTGATCTGGCCAGACACGTTAAGGACCAGCAGATAGTAATAGTGTGTTCCAGTGTGACCATTATAATTTTGAATGGTACCCTGATTCAGCACGTCGCCATTGACCGTCAGCGTTCTGTTGTTGTGTGAACCGGTTCGTTCCAGAATCACTTCTTCTTCAACGACTAAAACCCCATTGATGCTTGTGTCTTTTGTTAGTGATTTTTTACCGCTACCACCCATCGTAACCTGATCTGCGCTAAAATTTCCCCAGAATTTCTGAGTGGTTCCAGAAAATAAAATTTTCTGAGTCGCACTATAAGTGCCAGAGATATTTTGATTATTTCCCGAAAAGAGAATGTCGTCATTGGCACTGAAAGTGCCAGAAATATTTTGATTCTCCCCCGAAAATAAGAGGTGAGCAAAATCGCCATCAAAAGCCGCTGAAATAGAGCCACTGCCGCTAAAGTTTAATCTGAGCCCAGTGCCCGTGATGGCAATGCTTCCCCCAATGACCCCACTGCCGAAAGTCATGGTGGTATTGTCAGGTACTGTCCACGTCACGTCATCAACCGTTTTGAACTCAAGATGGCTTGGAAAGTTTGATTGAGTCGTTTCAATACTTTCAGCCCAGATAATTATTTTGGATGAATTGATGGGGGCCGTCCCACTGATCACCAAATGATCGCTTTGAGTTAAGTTAAGTTGATGATTACGCCAAAGGCCGTTATTGGTGATCTGGCCAGACACGTTGAGGGCCAGCAGATAGTAATAGTATGTCCCTGTATAACCATTATGATTTTGAATAGTACCTTGGTTCAGCACGTCGCCATTGACTGTCAGCGTTCTGTTGTTGTGTGAACCAGTTCTTTCCAGAATACTGTCTGAGGTAACAACTAAGCCCGAAATGGTTGTGTCAGCGACAAGGGATACATGCCCATTAATCTCTACCACATCATTTTCGGCAGGCACACGGTTTTCCGCCCAAGTTGCGGGGCTATTCCAGAGGCCTCCATTAGGCATAGCATGAATAGTAGGTTCAAGAGCATTTGCGGATACTGAAAACATTTGTCCCAATACCATTAAATACACAGCTATTGTTAATATGCTCAGTCGAATTTTTTTAAACATAATTTTTACCTTAAACGATAACTTTATTTTGGCAAAATACGATATGTGGTTACTTGTCAAAAATGCGAATAAAATGTGCTAATAAAAATACCATCGTTCTACCAAACGATGATCCAAGAGTGTGTCCCACTTAGGGCTCAGGATTTAATCACTTCCGAAACTTGAACAGTCAGGTTTAGTTTTCGAGGTTTTATTTTTTCTTTAAAAAACTAAAACCTCGAAAGGGTTTTATTGAGCTCTCATTCCTAAGTGGGACACACCTCAATAATTATATCGCCCTTTTCGCTAGAATGTTAGGGTTTTAGTGTCATTTTACCATAAAATGGATATTTAAAGGACAAATATCCTACCTGGCTCACCATTTCAGCCTTGATATTATCATAAAAAGTTCTTAAAAAAACGGGTTCTTCAATTAAAAGTCAGTTAAGTGGTATCTTCTCTAAATTGGAAAAAACCTGACAGGTTTGGGCCAGTTGACCCACACTTTTTGAGAAGATACATAATTTTTTTATCTCCAAAGACAAAGAATAGGTGGGCAATAAAAGGACATTGCCCACCCTACATGACTGCCATGAATTAAATTCATCAAGAGACATTAATAAGGCTCTTTCGCCTTTATCATTACAAATAATAGTCGGTTCAACATTAGAAATGACTTGTCCTATCAGGTGATTTAGGTTTTGTGTTGCGTGATTAACCGTTACTGCATCCATTAAAATCTCCTTTCAAATTGTAATCAGTCAAAAACTCGACGCTGGAGCGTCGTGGTATGCATTCACACGCTGGAGCGTGGAAAAGAGAAATGCCGTTGCACTAAAAGGACATTGCCTACCCTACATGGCTATTTTTGCCAAACAAAAATAGCCTGCGTCGCATGAACCTATCTGGCCCTATTTATTTTCGCCGCTCAGAAATCCGATTTTTGAAAAAAATCGGATTTCTAAAGTCATACGGTTTCGCTGCTTAGAAATCCGATTTTTTAAAAAATCGGATTTCTTAAACCTCGTTTTGCCGTTTAGAAATCCGATTTTAAAAAAAATCGGATTTCTTAAACCTCGTTTCGCCGTTTAGAAATCCGATTTTAAAAAAAATCGCTTAAACCTCTTGGAAACATAGTGCGTCACATCAATTAATTATGATTGCGGTGGGTTTCGCTGTCGCGAAACCCACCCTACGCTCTACGCTCAAATCAAAATCCACTTTCCCTAATTAAAACCTTAGTAATTAATATCCAAGCCCGTTGAATAAACGGTTTTTTATCTTTCGCCTCTAAGACAACTGCGCCTTTTTGCACGTTATTGAGGAGGTGGGTTTGATCCATTGAGAGGATAACCCGATAAACCGCTTCTTGAGGAATTAAACGTTTATCATGCGTGAGTTTGACAGGCACTTGCCCTCCATAAGTAGATGCAACATAATTATCGCTTGATTGTAGTTGCGTAATATTAGCGGGATCAATCGCCATGATTTTGACATTAATTGGGGATTCATCAGGCGCGTCGGGGTAAAAACGTCCTTTATGCCCAACGGCAATTTCAGTTAAATCATTTTCATTCACATAAGCCATGATACGGGTAGTTGACTTATCAACGATTCGAGCAAGGATTAAGTTTGAATTGATCCAACGTCCCTTTTTTAATGCGTCTGCGATGCGAACAATATCACCGGCAAAAGGTGCGGTTATTTTTAATAATGCTTGTCGCGCTTTATAGCCCTGTATTTCCGCTTGTATTTCCGCCAATTGTTGTTGAAGCACATTGGAATGTTCTAAATAAACACGATCACTTGCTTGAAGATTTAATTGCAATTTCAAAAGTGTTTCTTGGCGTTGCGCGACTTCTAAATCATATTGAATATCGGGTTCTTCTAAAACAAATAGCGTTTCACCCGCTTCTACAAATTGCCCTTGTTTGACATTAACTGCTTGAATGCGTGCAGACATTGGGGCGTAAATGTCGTGATGAACATAAGAACGATAAATTGCGGGGGCATCAATTGTTGTTTGCCAAGGAATGACTAATAGGGTAATGCCAACGCTTAATAATAATAAGGAAAATAAGGTATTTTTATTTAATCGCATATCTGCTCGCCTTGTTAGCCAATAACGCATTTCTTGATAGATTGGTCTCATAATAAACCAGATGATTTCTACTATCATCAAAAAAGTACCCAGTATCTTAAAAAAGAAAAAATAGACAATGAGTGCAATACCTAGAAATAATATCAGACGATAAAGCCAAGTGCCATACGCATAAAGTAAAATAATACGATGTCGGTGTGGTGGAAAACGCTCTGGTAGCGGATCACCAAAAGCAAATATTTTTTCTCTTAACCACCAACGCCCAAGGGCAAAACTCCGTTCTTGAAGGTTATTAATTCCCATATAATCAGTGAGCATATAATAACCATCAAAACGCATGAAAGGGTTCATATTAACTAATAGAGTCATGCCCCAAGTGGCGACGGCGAGCATAAATACCGCACTGCGAAAAGGGCCATCGGGTAAAAAGTTCCACAATAAAGTCGCTACTATCGCTAAACCTAATTCGGCGATAATGCCAGCAGAATCTATCCAAAACCGTTGACGGCGTGAAGTTAATTTCCAAGCATCCGAAGCGTCTGTATAAAGTATTGGCCACATCACCATGAAAGCGACTCCCATTGTGGGTACTTTCAGCCCATAATATTTTGCGGTATAACCATGTCCAAATTCATGGATGGCTTTGGCAAATGAGAGGGCAATAATAAAGATTAAAATACCTGCTGGTGAGAAAAAGTAGGGGAAGGTGCTAAGAAATACTGAAATTTGGCGAGAAACCAGATAGATTCCTAAAAGGGCGCAAAAAGCTAAAATAATGGCAAAAGTGCGTGTAAAAATCAACCGTATAATAGGCAAAGTCGCGCTAAGAAAGCGATCCGGATGTATAAGTGGAATACGAAAAAACAAATAGTGGTGTAAAAGAAAGGTGCCGAGAGATTGTTTGGCTTTTTCGGCTTGTTGAGTTAAACGCTTGATGGCTTCTGAGCCCTGAAGTTTTAATAATTGATGATCAGTCAAGAATTTGACTAAACGTTGTACGATATTGGCAGAAATATGTAAACTGGTTTCTTGATTAACCTGTTCAATTAATTTTTCCACCGTTTGCGTTTCCCAACGACGCAACATTTCAAATTCTAAACGACCAATATTAAAATAGCGATGTCGGATGGGATCGTAAATAACCCAAGTCGGCGCACCTTCTATTGTGCGAGTACTGGGATAAAGATTTAAATTGGCGCGTAATGGGGGTAAGCGTTTTTCTTGAGATTGCTTAGATTGAATTTCTGGCATGAATTCATTAGAGTCTCTGGCAAATGCCTCAGAATCAATTCTGAGGCTAAAAGCACAAGTCGGCTAAAGCCGACTAAACTAGGCAGGAAAGTGGAAAATTTCATTTGAGGCGAAAGTTTGTCTTTTAAAAACGGAAAACTCGAAATTTAAACCTCGAAAAGCGTTGATTCTAAGGCGATTCCTTAAAGGAATAGGAGCCTTAAACGCTCCTCTTCCAAAATTTGATACATCGCTGTATTTTCAGCGAGTTCAAGATCCTTCGATGCAGAAATATCCTTCTGATCTTGAATTTCTTCCTGCATGAGAAATATCTCATTTTTTAATTGCGTGCTTTCCGCATTTAATTGTATGTTTTCCGTTTTCAATTGTGAAATTTCTTTTCGCAACTGCGCCTTATCAATTCGGGCGCGTGAAATATCTGTTCTCAATCGTGAATTTTCTTCTTTTAAACGAAAAAAATTCTGTTCGGGTTTCTGAACTTGATGACGATGAATTTTTGGTAACACAGGTGTTTTAAGCATGACTGTATCCTTTAAGTGATTTTTTTTTACAAAATGAAAAACTGTATACTTAAAGTATTAACCGTTTTTTTGAAATCGTCAAATTTTTTTAACAGTAAAAATCGTTTTGAATATGAGAAATTTACAATTGATGCAAATTAAAATTTAATAAACCTGTTTAAATTCAAATAATTAAAATATAATTCAGGCAGATTATTTTATTTTCTGTGTTGAACGAAAAAAAATGTTCCCAACAAAATTTTAGCCTCGATTCTAGGTTCAAGTTTTTTCGGTAAAAAAACTTGAACCTAGAATATTGTTTGAATCAGAATTTGAGAATTTGAGAATTTTCAGAATAAATAAGTAGTGAAGTATAAGTTTTAATACTTTTTTGAGTCCAATATCTTTTAAATACCCGGTTGTCAATGGAGAATGCTTCCCAGTGACTTTCCAAAGATCCGTTCATAAGTATTTCCGAATAGGGCAACCATAAAGGATTATCCCTGAACCTATTCCACTATTCGTTTTTGAGCTTAGAAATCCGATTTTTGGAAAAATCGGATTTCTTAAACCTCATTTTTTGGTCAAAAACCCAACTATTTTTATTCATTACTGATGTTACGCAAAGCGATTCTATTCGAGCTTAGAAATCCGTTTCAAAAATCG